>JAEUJR010000712.1 GCA_016793585.1 Archangium sp. | reverse complement strand
GGCACTGGGGCTCGACATCGGATCATCCGGGGTCAAGCTCATCTCGCTGAAAGAGAACCGCCGTCGCGGTGAAGTCGTCTACGCGCTGCAGAGCTTCGGAATGAAGCCGCTGCCGCCCGAGGCGATCGTCGACGGCGCGCTGATGAACTCGACGGCCATCGTCCAGGCGGTGCAGGAGCTCGTCGGTGAGCTCAAGCTGCGCCACAAGGAAGTGGCCATCGGCGTCGGCGGGCACTCGGTGATCATCAAGAAGATCTCGATGCCGCGCATGTCGCAGGACGAGCTGGAAGAGGCCATTCAGTGGGAGGCCGAACAGCACATTCCCTTCGACATCAAAGACGTCAACATCGACACGCAGATCTTGAAGGCCGACGCGAATGATCAGACCGGCCAGATGGACGTGCTGTTGGTCGCCGCCAAGAAGGACATGATCAACGACTACACACAGGTGGTGACCGAAGCCGGTCTCACGCCCGTCGTCGTCGACGTCGATGCCTTCGCGGTGCAGAACTCCTTCTCGGCGAACTACGACGTGCCGGCCAGCGAGACGGTGGTGTTGATCAACGCGGGCGCCGCGGTCGTCAACATCAACATTCTCTCGGGCGGCGTCACCGTGTTCACCCGCGACGTCACCATCGGCGGCAACCAGTTCACCGAAGAGATCCAGAAGCAGCTCAACGTCTCGTACGAAGAGGCCGAGGCGCTGAAGGTCGGCGGTGGTCGTGGCGACGCCGACGCCGTCGTGCCGCAAGAGGTCGAGAAGGTGATGAGCCAGGTCGCCGAGCAGGTCGCCGGCGAGATTCAGCGCAGCCTCGACTTCTACGCAGGCACCGCGGCCGACGCGACCTTCTCGAAGGTGTTCCTCTCGGGGGGCACGGCGAAGGTGCCGGCGCTCTTCAAGACCATCGAGTCACGGGTCGGCGTGCCCGTGGAGATTCTGCAGCCCTTCAAGCGCATCGAGATCGACAACCGGAAGTTCGACCCGGCGTTCATCATGGACGTCGCACCCCAGGCCGCCGTCGCCGTGGGACTCGCCCTGCGCAAGCCGGGCGACAAGCTGGGCTGAAAGGAGGCCGACACCGATGACAGCGATCAGAATCAACCTCCTGCCGGTTCGGCAGGTCAAGAAGCGGGAGATGGGCCGGCAGTTCCTCGTGTTGGTCGCGGGGTCCATCATCATCGCGGGCGCAGGCAACTACTACTGGTTCGCCACGCGCGAGGCCGAGCGCACCCGTCTGGCCGATCAGGTCGCCGAGACGCAGCGCCGCATCGATGCGCTCGAGAAGCAGATCGGCGAAGTGAACGATCTGAAGAAGCGCAAGAAAGAGGTCGAAGACAAGCTTGCTGTCCTCGACAAGCTCAAGAAGCAGCGCAGCGGGCCAGTGAAGCTGCTCGACGCGCTCTCGTGGGCGATTCCAAAGAAGGTCTCGATCGGCGACTTCGACGAGAAGTCGAACGCGGTGAAGGTGACCGGGCAGGGCGAGAGCCACGAAGACGTCTCGGAGTTCATGCGCGGGCTGACGAACCTCGTCTGGACCCCGAAGGGCATCGGGCGAATCGTCGAGCGCAAACGCGACGCCAAGAACGTGCGCGTCGAGCTGCTCGCCTCGGAAGGCTCCATCGAGGACTTCGAAGTCAAAGACCTCTCGAACTTCTTCACCGGCGTCGAACTCAAGGCCAGCCTTCAGGAGACGAACACCGTCACGGGGAAGTCTGCCGTGAAGTTCGAGCTCGCGATGACTGCCAACTACGCGACGTGACCCATGGAACAACTCCTCGAACGCGTCAACAAGCTGCCACTCGCCGCCAAAGCGGGCGTGATCATCGGTCTGATCATCCTCATCACGGCGGGCACGTGGTTCCTCGTGATTCAAGACACCGAGGCGGCGATTGAGTCGCTGCGCAGCCAGCAGGTGTCGCTCGACCAGACCTACGCCGAGAAGAAGGAGATCGCCGACAACCTCATCGAGCGCCGCCGCGAGATGGATCAGCTCGAGCAGCGCCTGCAAGACGCGCTCACCGAGCTGCCGACCGAGAAGAACATCGACGAGCTGCTCGCCGCGCTCAACGACATCGGCAAGAAGGCCGGCCTCGAGATCACCCGCGTCGTGCCCGGCACCGAGGCGAACGAAGCGTTCTACGCCAAGATCCCCATCGTGATGGCCGTGAAGGGCAACTTCCACGAGATCGCCGTCTTCCTGCAGGAGATCTCCCAGATGAAGCGCATCGTGAACGTCAACAACCTGAAGCTGAGCAGCCCCACCGCCAAGAACGAGAAGGTCATTCTCTCGTCTGACTTCCTGGCCACGACGTTCCGCTTCATCACCCCGAAATCGGCAGCGCCAGGGGGCAAGAAGTGAGAACGCTCATTCCAGTCGTCGTGCTCCTGGCGTTGGTCGGTGTGGCGTGTGGTGACAGCGGCTCGGGCACCACCGCTCCGGTCGCGGCACCCGCCCGTCGCGCGGTCGTCGACGCAGGCGTCGCTGCCGTCACCAGCGAGCCGTACCAGTACACCTACGTCGCCATGGGCAAGCGCGACCCGTTCAGGCCCTCGACGCTCAGCTCCGAACCGACGGGCACCACCGTCGGCAGCACCACCGTCGACGCCTGTGACGAGCCGCTCTGTCAGATCGACCTCGACGAGCTTCGGCTGGTGGCGGTGGTGAGCGGTGACGCGAACCCCGTGGCGATGGTCGAAGACCGCACCGGCACCGGGCATGTGATTCGCCGCAACACCAAGGTGGGAAAACAGGCCGGAAAGGTGACAGCCATCCTCCGCGACTGCATCGTGGTCACGTCATTCGTGGTCGGCCCAGACGGCCGGGCACAACCCAATCGTCAGAACCTGTGTGTCAGCACCGAGGGTCAGGGCTCGAACCCGGTTATCGACCTCATGAACGGAAAGACGCGAGAGTGAACATGCGTGCAACAATTGGCATTCGGTCGGTGATGCGAACGATGACGCTGCTGGCGCTCGCGACGGCGGCGAGTGGTTTCGCAGAGGCGCGGAATCAACTGTCGACGCTGCAGGTGTCTGCGACACCGAATGGCGCGACGATTCGGGTCGAGGCCTCGGGCGCGCCGGTGTTCACGGTGTTTCGCCTGCAGGAGCCCGATCGCCTCGTCGTCGATGTCTCCAACGCCCAGCGCGGCCAGCTCGCGTCGCACTACGACGGTGTGGGCCCCATCGCCGGCGTCGTCGTCTCTCAGTTCGTCGACGGCAAGAGCGAGGTCGCGCGGCTGCTGATTGGTCTCGAGCAGGCGAAGAACTACGACGTTCGCGCCGAGGGCACGACGCTCATCGTCACCGTGCAGGGTGAACAGGTCAACGAGGCGGCCGCCGAGAAGGCCCCGGCACCCGCAGCGGCGCCTGTGCCGGTCGCGCCGCAGCCCGAGCCCGAGTCTGCCGAGCCTGTCGCGAAGATCGACGAGATCGCGGTCGGCCGCGCGGGCTCGAAGGTGACGAACGTCTCGTACGCCCGCCGCGCTCTCATGCTGAAGACCGACGGGCCGGTGGCGCGCATCGAGAGCCTCGAGCTCAAGAACCCGCCGCGCCTGGCGGTCGACCTGGTCGGGTTCACCGGGCCGGTGCGCGCTCCCAAACAGAGTGATGCGCTGGTTCACCAGATTCGAGTCGGAGCCCAGGAAGGCCGCTACCGTGTGGTGCTCGAAGGCTCGGGGCGGCTGCCGGCCTATGCCATCAAGCGCGTGAGCGGCGGGGTGCGCGTCGACGTGAGCGAACCCCGTTCGACGGGTGACGCGGCCGAGATCGTGATCGACGGCCAACAGGTCAACGTCGAAGCGCCTGCGCTCGCCGTGGTCGAGAACCTTCAGTTCAAGGAGGACGGCGCCGGCGGTCGCGTCGAGCTGACGCTCAGCGGCCCGTGTGCATGGAAGGTCGAGCGGCCTGACGCCCAGAGCGCCATGCTCACCCTCGACGGCGCGCAGCTGCCGCGAAAGCTCGAGCGGAGCCTCGACACCGGCGACCTCCAGAGCTCGGTCAAGATGGTGAGCGCCTTCACCGTGCCCGGCGCGTCGGGCAAGGTTCGAATCGTCGTCGCCGGCGCGAGCCCCCTCGCTGACTCGGTTGCCACGCGGCCGGGCGTGCTCTCGTGGACGTTCAAGCCGAAGACGAGCACCGAGTCTGCGTCGACCGAAGGGCACGAGACCTCTGGCGTCGCGGTGGAGTCGTCGACCATCGCCGTCGAGGGCGCGGCGCAGCGAGCCCGCTACATCGGCAAGAAGGTGTCGTTCGAGTTCAAGGACATCGAGATTCACAACCTGCTGCGAATCATCGCGGAGATCTCGAAGAAGAACATCGTGGTCGCCGACGACGTGTCGGGCAAGGTCACCATCAGGCTGCGCAACGTTCCGTGGGACCAGGCCCTCGAGCTGGTGCTCCGGTCGAAGTCGCTCGGCATGGAAGACCTCGGCAACATCATTCGCGTCGCGCCGCTCGCGAAACTCGAAGAAGAGGCGCGGTCGCGAGCCGAGCGCAAGAAGGCCGAGAAGGGCCAGCGCGAACTCTCGGTTCAGCTCGTCTCGGTCAACTATGCGACGGCCGACGAAATGGCAGGCAAGGTGAAGGAGATTCTGTCGGAGCGCGGCAACGTCACCACCGACATTCGCACCAACACCCTCATCGTTCGCGACCTGCCCGAGAACATGCAGCGGGTGCGTTCGCTCGTCGCCAGCCTCGACCTGCAGACGCCGCAGGTGCTGATCGAAGCGCGAATCGTCGAAGCCAACATTCGCCAGCAGCGTGAAATCGGCATTCAGTGGGGTGGTCAGTCGGTCATGAGCCAGGGCAGCGGTAACCCCACGGGCCTCCAGTTCCCGAACAACGTGGCGGTGACGGGCGGTATCCCCACGGGCGCAAACGCCGGTGTCTCGGGCACGCCGAACTACGCGGTCAGCTTGCCGGTCGGCGCTCAGGACGGCAGCGGTGGCGCCATCGGTCTCGTCTTCGGCAGCGCCGGTTCAGCGGCGACGTTGAACCTTCGTCTCTCGGCGCTGGAGGCGCAGGGCTCGGTCAAGACGCTGTCGGCGCCTCGCATCACCACCCTCGACAACCGCCAGGCCCGCATCTCTCAGGGCACCTCGATTCCGTTCAGCCAGGTCTCGGCGGCCGGTGCCAACACCGTCTTCGTCGACGCGATTCTGCAGCTGGCGGTCACGCCCCACATCACGCAGGACGGCTCGGTGCTGATGGCCATCACGGCCAGCAACAACCAGCCCGACCCCGCGAACTCCGGCGCAAACGGCCAGCCCGCCATCAGCCGCAAGGAAGCCAACACCAACGTGCTCGTGAAGGACGGCGACACGACCGTCATCGGCGGCATCTACGTTCGTCGTGGCTCGTCGACGACCTCGGGCTTGCCGCTGCTGAGCAAGATTCCCATCATCGGCTTCTTCTTCCGCAACTACCGCGAACTCGATTCGAAGGACGAGCTGCTCATCTTCATCTCGCCCCGAATTCTCAACCGCCAGGCCGTTGCGCAGAACCCGTAAGTGGAAAGGCATTCAATGCGACAACTCATTCTCAGTCTGGCTGTTGTGATTGGCGCCGCCTGTACACCGGGCGTCGGGCCCCTCGCTGTCACCAACGTGCAACCGTACAAAGGAAGCTGCGAGTTCCCCGAAGCCGATGATCTCTTCGTCACCCGCTTCGAGACCGTCGACGTCGCGGCCGACCCGAAGATCATGCTGGTGGCGACCATCTCGGGCGGCGAGTTCTTTGCCTCTGCCGCCGCCCAGCCCCCGCTGGTCGTCGGTGGCCGTACGCTGGCGCCTGAAGGCCGCGACTCGATCACCATTCAGCGGCTCAACGTTCGCTACACCGCCAAGCCGCCAATTCCGGGCCTGGGAGCGTCGGTGGTCGACACCGTGGCGATGACGGGGTTGATCAGTCGCGACGTTCCCACCCTTCGTTTCGGTTTCCAACTCTTTGGGCCGACCGCTCGAAAGCAGTTCAGGGCGCTGGGCGCGAGCAACACCGACCCGCCGATTCAGTTCACCGCGTCGTTCGAGTTCCAGGGTGTGACGACCTCGGGCGCCGAGGTTCGCACCGCTCCCGTGCCGGTTCCGATGAACATCATCAAGTCGGAGATCACCTGCGCTTCGGCCGACCCGCGCATTCGCCGCTTCGACGACCCGAACGCCACCGAGAACTCGACCTGCTTCTCGGCTGGCATCGGCCGCCGTCTGGCGAACGACGCGACCCTCTGCTGCAACCAGATCGACCCCATGACCTCGGCGCCGCGTGTGACCAGCACGCCGGGCTGTGACATTCTTCCCTGATGTTCACCGAACACCTCAAGGCGATCGTCGAAGGTGTCGAGGGCGCCATCGCGTGCAGCGTGATGGGCTTCGACGGCATCTCGGTCGAGACGCTCCCGAAGGACCTGCCCGAGGCGGCCCTCGAGATGGACATGCAGGCGGCGTGGGTCGAGTTCGCGAACCTCATGTCGCAGGCGAAGCAGACGGCCGAGACCCTGAAGACGGGGAAGGTCGCCGAGCTGTCGATCAACTCCGAGAAGGTGATCACGCTGCTGCGCATGGTGAACCAGGACTACTTTCTGGTGCTGGGCATGCTGCCCACCGGCAACTTCGGCAAGGCGCGCTACGTGATGCGCATCACCGCGCCGAAGGTCGCCAAAGAGCTCTGACGCACGGGCGCCCGCCCGAAAAAGCCATTGCTTGCCCGGTCTGAGAGGTGGCGGTATGAGCCCGCCACCTTTTTTCTTTTCCCGAGGCGCACATGGCTGGAGTGATTGACACGTCGGAATTCCGCAAGGGTCTCAAGATCGAGATCGACGGCGAACCGTTCGAAATCGTTGAGTTTCAGCACGTGAAGCCCGGCAAGGGCTCGGCCTTCTGCCGCACCGTGTACCGCAGCCTGGTCTCAGGCCGTCAGCTCGAGAAGAACTTCAAGAGCGGCGACAAGGTCGGTCGCCCCGACATCGAAGAGAAAGACATGCAGTACCTGTACAAGCAGGGCGACGAGTACCACTTCATGGAGAACAAGACGTTCGAGCAGACGTTCGTGCTCGACAGCGTCATCGGCGAGGCGCGCAACTACCTGAAGGAGAACCTGCCCACGCAGGTGCTCTTCTTCAACGGCAAGGCCATCGGCATCACGCTCCCGAACTCGGTCGAGCTCAAGGTCGTCAAGTGCGACCCCGGCGTGCGTGGCGACACGGTCTCTGGCGCCATGAAGCCGGCCACGCTCGAGTCGGGCTACGAGGTGAACGTGCCCCTCTTCATCAACGAGGGCGACGTGCTCAAGATCGACACGCGCGACGGCAAGTACCTCACCCGCACCGCCACCGCCTGAGTCCACTGCCATGGCCGACAAGAAGAAGAAGAGCGTGGTGGCTGGCTCGTCGGTCGAGGTGACTCCGGGCACCTCGTTCGATCTCGACGCGCTCAAGCAGATCGTCGAGCTGCTCGAGGCCTCCGAGGTGACCAGCCTCGACTGGCGTCGCAATGGAGAGCGGCTCAGCATTCGCCGCGGCCCGCCCCCGGCCAACGTGATGCAGCCGATGTCGATGCCGATCTCGCCCGCGGTGCAGGTGATGCCGTCGCCGCCGGCGCCCGCCGCGGTGCCCGCCCCTGCGATGACGCCGCGGCCTTCGGCGCCGCGCCCGACCGCCGCAGCAGAGAGCCGCGAAGAGAAGAAGGGCCACGTCATCACCTCGCCCTTCGTCGGTACGTTCTACCGCTCGCCCGCGCCCGATCAGGCCGCGTACGTCGAGGTCGGCTCGTCGGTGAAGAAGGGCGCAGTGCTCTGCATCATCGAGGCGATGAAGCTGATGAACGAGATCGAGTCAGAGGTGGCTGGCAAGGTCACCGAGGTGCTCGCGCAGAATGGCCAGCCGGTCGAGTTCGGGCAGGCGCTCTTCCGCGTCGAGCCGTGAGCACGTCAGACGTCTGAACGGAGGAGCCGGCGCGCTGCAAAGCCCCGGCTCCTCGTCCATTTTCGAGGGAGGCTCCTGTGTTCAAGAAGGTCCTGATCGCGAACCGAGGCGAGATCGCGCTGCGCATCATTCGTGCGTGCCGTGAGCTCGGCATCGCCACCGTCGCCGTTCACTCGACGGCCGACGCGAACTCGCTGCACGTGCGCTTCGCCGACGAGGCCGTGTGCATCGGCCCGCCGCCCTCGAAGGACAGCTACCTCAACGTGCCCGCGCTGCTCTCGGCCGCCGAGATCACCCGCGCCGATGCGATTCACCCCGGCTACGGCTTCCTCTCGGAGAACGCCGAGTTCGCCGAGGTCTGCGCGAAGTGCAGCATCGGCTTCATCGGCCCCAAACCCGACGTCATTCGGCTCATGGGCAACAAGGTGCGCGCGAAGGAGGCGGCGCGTGAGGCGGGCCTGCCGCTGCTGCCCGGTTCGCCTGGCGTGCTCAAGAGCGCCGACGAGGCGGTCGAGATCGCCAACGAGATCGGCTACCCCGTCATCTTGAAGGCCGCCGCCGGCGGTGGTGGCCGCGGCATGAAGATCGTGCGTGACGCGAAGTCGATCGCCACCGCCTTCGCCACGGCGTCGGCCGAAGCCGTGGCTGCATTTTCGAACGGCGACATGTACCTCGAGCGCTACGTCGAGAAGCCGCGCCACATCGAGATTCAGATCGTCGCCGACGTGCACGGCAACGTGGTGCACCTGGGCGAGCGAGAGTGCTCGGTGCAGCGCCGTCACCAGAAGCTCATCGAAGAGAGCCCGTCGCCTGGCGTCAGCCCCGCGCTGCGCGCCGAGATGGGCAGGGTGTCGGTCGAGGCGATGAAGCGCATCAACTACTCCAACGTGGGAACCATCGAGTTCCTCATGGACGAGAACGGGCGCTTCTATTTCATGGAGATGAACACCCGCATTCAGGTCGAGCACCCGGTGACCGAGCAGGTGACGGGCGTCGATCTGCTCCGCACGCAGATCATGCTCGCGGCGGGTGAGAAGCTGCCCTTCACGCAGGAGCAGATCGTGATGAAGGGGGCCGCGATCGAGTGCCGCGTGAACGCCGAAGACCCGAGCACCTTCGCCCCGTGGCCGGGCAAGATCACGGCCTACAGCGCGCCGGGCGGCCTCGGCGTTCGCGTCGACTCCCTGGCGTACGAGAACTACGTCGTGCAACCGCACTACGACTCGTTGGTCGCCAAGCTCATCGTCACCGCCGAAGATCGCCCCACGGCCATTCGCCGTATGAAGCGCGCACTCGCGGAGTACGTCGTGCAGGGCATTCGCACGAACATTCCGTTCCACCGGGCCGCGCTCGACGAAGACGCCTTCGTGCAGGGCGTCTACGACACCCGTTTTGTCGAGCAGATGCAGGCCTCTGAAGCGGGTACCGCCCGACTGAAACGGGCCATCGAAGAGAGCCCGTAACATTCTTGGAGGGTTCGATCGGCTCTGGTAGCGTTCATCGCCGATAGTCTGTTGTTTTTCTTCGCGAAACCCGATTCCCCAAGAGCTTCTTGGACAAGAACAAGATCATCGAGGCTGCCGGCAAGCTCGTCGCCAAAGGCGCCTACGACAAAGCGATCAAGGAGTACCAGAAGATCCTGGAGGTCGATCCGAAGGACGTTCGGATCCTCCAGAAGATGGGAGAGCTGTACCAGAAGAAGAACGACAACGCGCAGGCCGCCACGTTCATCATGAAGGTGGCCGAGAGCTACGCGAAAGACGGCTTCTTCCTGAAGGCGGTCGCTCAGTACAAGCAGGTGCTCAAGCTCGACCCGACGCTCATCGACATCAACGTTCAGCTCGCCGAACTGCATCAGCAGCTGCAGCTGATGGGCGAGGCGATGGCGTACTACCAGATCGTCGCCAACCACTACGACAAGCAGGGCGACGTGAAGAAGTCGCTGGACGTCTTGCGCAAGATGGTCGACCTCGACCCCGACAACGTGCAGTCGAGGGTGAAGCTCGCTGATCTCTACATTCGCGAGCGCATGAACGACGAGGCGAGCGGCGAGCTGCAGCGGGCCGCCGAGCACCTCAAGCGTCAGAACCGCATCGACGACTACCTGCGCGTGGCCGAGAAGATCAGCGCGCTCAAGCCCGACGATCTGCAGCTCGCGCGCGAGCTCGCCGAGATCTACCTGCAGCGCAACGATCAGAAGCGGGCGCTCGCCAAGCTGCAGGTCTGCTTCAAGGCCGACCCGCGCGACATCGACACGCTCCGCCTGCTCGCGGTCGCGTTCCAGGGCCTCGGCCAGACCTCGAAGACGATCAGCGTCTACAAAGAGCTGGCGCGCGCCTACGCCGATCGCGGCCAGACGCAGGAGTCGGAAGACACCTGGAACCAGGTCGCGCAGCTCGACCCGCACGACCCCGACGTGCAGGCGCGCAACCCGCAGCACGCCGAACCGGCCGCGGCGATTCCCATGCCGATCGCGGCGCCTGCACGAACGGGCAACACGGGCGCGGCCCAGGCCTACGTGCCGGCCGCCACTGCAGCGATGCCAGCGCACCAGCCCCGCGCGCAGACCGCTCAGCAGCCCGTCTACACGCCCGCCGCCACCACCACGACGCCCGCCGCGAAGCCCCGCGCCGACTCGCTCGGCAAGCTGCTGACCGAGACCGACGTCTACGTGAAGTACGGGCTGCACGACAAAGCGCTCGAGCACCTTCGGAAGATCTTCGGTGTCGAGCCCGAGAACATCGACGCGCACGAGAAGGCGTACGCGATCTACGTCGCGTCGAACAACCACGCGCAGGCCGCAGAGCAGCTGCTCAACGTGCTGCGGCTGCACACGCGCATCGGCGACAAAGAGCGCGCGCAGCCGTACCTCACGACGATGCTGCAGCAGAACCCCGGGCACCCCGAAGTGCCGGTCTTTTTGCAGGCGCTGCGGCTCGAAGGGGGCACTGCAGCGGTCGAGGAGCACGCGCCGAGCGGTGAGGTGCCCGAAGACGCGATCCTGGTCGACTCCAGCGACGACGAGGTGATCGTCGCTGACGAGACGGGCGACGAGCCCATCAGCGCCGAGGTGGCGATCTCGTCGGAGGAGCCGATCGAGGCGCCCGAGTTCGTGCCCGACGAGATGGCGATCGCGCCTGACGATGCTGCGGCTGCGGCGTCGGTCGAGGTCGATCCGCCTCCAGTCGCAGACGAGTACATCGAGTCGGCGCCGGTGGTGGCCGACGACGAGGCCTTCGAGCCGCCGACCAGCTCGATGTCGTTCGACGACGAACCCCGCACTGGCGAGTTCGAGGCCGTCAACGCGCAGCAGCTCGCGCAGGCCGAGCCGCAGGACGACCCCTTCGCAGAGCCCGGGCCCGATCCCTTCGCTGAACCTGCGCCCGACCCGTTCGCACAGAACGATCAAGAAGACGAAGGCCCGACGGCTGGCACCGGCATCAAGGTGCAGCAGCCGGTCACGCAGCCGACGCAGGCTGCGCTCGCCGCGGCGACCCGCCAGACGCCCGCGTTCGTGCCGCCTGCGGCGCTGGGCGACGACGAACACGAAGCACCGACGCGGGCGATGAAGGCCATCGACCCCTCGCTCCTCAAGACCGCCGGGGGCTATCGCTCGCCAATCGCGCCGCGGCCCGCGCTCGAGGTCGAAGACGTCGCCCCGCCGAGCCCCGGCTCGACCATGGCCGAAGACGAGCTCGCGCCCCCGGAGCTCGCGCCGCCCACGCCTGCGCCAACGGCCGTCGAGGAGTACATCGAGCCCCCGCCCGAAGACGAGCCGGCGTCGGAGGAGTGCGACGAAGCGACGTTCTTCATCGAGCAGGGCCTGTACGACGAGGCCCGCGAGATTCTCG
>JAEUJR010000696.1 GCA_016793585.1 Archangium sp. | reverse complement strand
TCACTCGGGGTCGGAGTGGAAGGCGTGGAACAGCGTGCGCAGGTCGGGGAGCGTGCGCGGCTGGAAGGGCTCCGAGTTGCTGAGCGGAATGACCTTCTTCGTCGCGGTGAGCGGCTGCTTGCGCGTGCGCGCGACCCAGATGGGGTTGGTGAACGCGTACGGTTTCACGAACTGCGCCTGCTGGGGCTCGTACTTGCCGTAGGTGGAGCCGAAGCCGAACGAGCCGCCGATCACGCCGACAGCGTCGCTGATCTGCAGCGAGGGGATCTCGTAGGGGGAGAACACCGGCCACATGGACTTCTCTCCGTAGACCTCGACGACGAAGAACGAGTCGTCGGGAACGCCGGTGAAGAGCTGGGTGTGCTCGAGGCGCAGGGTCTCTGTCGAGGGCGGCACGTCGATGGTGGCGGCGATCTCGGGGCGCTTGCCTTGATCCTTCCCGCCGCGGCGCACGACGACCTTCGTCACGTCGACCCACGGCGCGGCCTCGACCTTGATGCGCATGCGGAAGACGCCGTTCGCGTTCACCACCGTCGAGCCCGGGCCCTGCTCGTCGATGCTGGCGTACACGAGCGGGCCGTTGGTCACGAAGCCGTGGCCAGCACGCAGCGCATCCATCGCTTTGTCGACGTCGAGCGCGATCATCGAGCCGTTCGCCGAGTCTCCGACCTCGAGGTACGTGCGCGGCAGACCGGCTTCGGCACCAGCCGAGTGCGAGTCGGAGTTGCCGGTGGCGACCACCTTCTTGCCCTGGCCGAGCAGCGTGAACCAGTCGTCCTGCGCTCCGGGGAACGCTGGCTGGAGCACGATCTTGTCGACGCCGTTCTCCTTGTACTTGATGGGCTTCTCGATCACCTCGCCCACCGCGGGCAGACAGTTCACGGTGAGGTTCCCGTCGGCCGGGCACGCGGGCAGGTTCGGCTCGGGCCCGTCGACGATGCGGCGCTTCACGCCGAACATGTTGTCGATGCGCTTGCCGTTGAAGACCTCCATCACGTCGAAGTCGAGGCTGAAGTTCACCGGGTCGTATGGAGATGGGTCGCCGTTGGGCTGAGGGTTGCGATCGAGCTTGATGAGCGACGACGGCGCCGGCAGCGGCTTGCCCGAGTAGGTGCCGATGTCGAACGCGTTGAAGTACCCGAGGATGGTGTCGCGCGGGTGGTTCACCTGAATGATCGTCTTCTGCTGATCCTTCCCGAGCGCGCGCAGCTGGGCGAACAGGTCTCCTGGCTTCCGGTAGAACCAGCGGAAGCTGCCGTGCTGAATCGGGCCGGGCTGAATCGCGACGGGGAACGCGTTGAAGTGACCCATCTCGAGCGAGGTGAGCTCGAGGCCGACCATGCTCTTGAGCCACTCGTCGAGGCCGAGCGCTTCGATGGTGGGCTGGTAGTCGGCGACCATGTTGTGATCGGTCGACGTCATGAGATCGACGCCTTCGACGGCGAAGCTGGTGACGCGATCGGGCAGCTCCATGTCGCTGTCGACGCTGCGCACCGAGTGCACGTGGAAGTCGGCGCTGATGTAGCCAGGCGTCGGCAGCACGTGCGTGAGCGTGAGGCCCACCATCGACGTCTTGCCGGCGACGACCTCGATCTCCTTCTTCTCGAGCGAGTACTCGATGCCGCGCGAGGCCCAGACCGTGTACTTGCCGGGGCGAATCTCGGTGCCGATGGTGCCGTCTCCGGCGAAGAGCACCTTCTCGAGGTAGCGGCGGGTCTCGGGGTTGGCGGGGTCGTCGGTGACGAAGTCGCTGCGGCGGTACCGCTCGCCGACCTTCAGATCGTAGAGGAACCGACGCGGCAGCGCGCCGGAGTCGTTCTCGTAGACGCCCTCGACCGAGATCTTCGCGGGCAGGGGCCGGCCCTGCTCGTCACGCACGACGACGCGCAGATCG
>JAEUJR010000607.1 GCA_016793585.1 Archangium sp. | reverse complement strand
ACCTCGACGCCCTGCTGCGGAACGGCCTCGTGCGTGGGCGGTGTCTGCGCGAACCAGCAGAGCTGCTCGTCGAACTACGACTGCAACCCGACGCGGCCGTTCGGTCAGCGCTGCACGTGCGTCGGAGGCGCGAACGCGGGGGCGAGCTGCTGCGACCCCGAGGCCGACGTCTGCGGCGCCGAGACGTGCACCGCGCTCTGCCGCGTCTGCCAGTAGCCGAAGCCGGCGCGTCACGTCAGCGCCGCGACGAGGTCGGGCCGCTCGTCGAACGGTGTGCGGTCAGGCCGGCCGTCGGCCCAGAAGAACCGCGAGCGTGAGAGCTCGTTCGCGCGAAAGAGCACCATCGACGAGCGCGTGCCGTAGTTCCACGCGGGCGCCTCGACGGTCACGCCACCCAGCGGGTCGTCGGGCCGCGTCGCGCCGAGCAGCTGCTGCAACGCCTCGGGCGTGGGCAACGCGCCGCCCGGGCTCACCGTCGGCCAACGCTCGCGAATGAGCGAGGTGCGCGCGCGATCGTCGCCGCCCAGGCTGCGCTCGGTCACCACGTGCAGGCCGGGCGAGAGCGTCTGCTGCCGAACGGTGTCTCCGTCGCTCCAGGTGACGAACGCATCGGTCGCGTCGGCGTACAGCAGATGAAACGCGTTGAAGCGCTGCGCCGACAACGTCGCCAGCTGCAGGTGCAGTGACTTCGCGTCGCGCGCCTTCAAGGCCTCGACGACGAGCGTGCCGCGCGACTCCCGCTCGTCGTGTTTGGGCGCCATGAAGCGGTTGGTGACGCCGACGAACATGCCGCCCGTCGTGAGGCCCAGCCACGTGCCGCCCGCCTGTTCGTCACGGGGCGCGACGAAGGGCAAACCCTCCCATCTAAACGGTCCGCGCGCCGGGCGCGTCAGCGATTCGTCACGGTTCGCGGCCACCAGAACCGGGAACCCGTCATGTTCACGAAAGGAGACGACCAGGGTGCACATGGACTGTGTACTGTGCCGCGCATGAGAGACCGTCAACGAGAAGAGACGCGCCGCAGGCTGTATCTGGCCGCGCTCGACGTGTTCCGCCGTGATGGCGTGCAGGGCTGCCGCATCGACGACATCGCCCAGAAGGCAGAGGTCAGCCGCGCCGCCTTCTACTTCCACTTCCCGACGAAGGAGCACGTGCTGCTCGACTTCCTCGCCGAGTCAGAAGTGCCGACCGCGAAGGTCATCACCGACTTGCCCGCGACCACCTCGCTCGAGCAGCTGCTCAACGCCACGGTCGAGTCGATGGCGTCGGTCTGGCAGAAAGAGGCCGCCCTGCTCGTCGACGCGATGACGGTCTCGATTCGGCACACGGCAGTGCTCGACGACCGCGAGGCCGGCGGGCCCGTTCGCCACCTCATGGCGCAGCGGTTCAAGGAGCTGGCCGCACGCGGAGAGCTCTCGTCGATTCTCGCGCCCGACATGCTCTCAGACCTGTTCCTCTCGGAGATGTTCGTGGGCCTGATGGTGTGGGGGCACGCGCCGCACACGCCGCTCGAGACGATGCTGAAGGCGACGCTGCAGCTCTTCCTGCAGGGCGCCAAGCCGACCGCGAAGGCCCCCGCGCCCGCCGTCGTCGCGAAGAAGTAGCCCCGCGCGCTCGAAGCTCCTATCAGGTGCACGCCCGCCCACGACCCGTTCGTCGGCGGGCGTTCTCGTCTTCACCTTTGGAGCCCGCATGCCCGGCATCTTTCGCGATGGACTCTTCACCGGCCGCCACGTCTTCGTCACCGGTGGCTCGAGCGGCATCAACCTGCGCATCGCCGAAGCGTTCGGCAAAGCAGGCGCGAAGGTCTCCATTCTCGCGCGCAAGCAGGAGAAGCTCGACGCCGCGCTGACGCTGCTCAGAGGCCAGGGCACGACCGCGCAGGGCTTCTCGGCCGACGTGCGCGAGTACGCCGCGATCGATGCCGCGATGACGAAGGCGGTCGAAGCGTTCGGCCCGCTCGACGTGCTGGTGTGTGGCGCGGCCGGCAACTTCCCCGCACCCGCGATGGCGATGTCGTCGAACGGCTTCAAGGCGGTGCTCGACATCGACGTGCTCGGTACCTTCAACGCGTGCCGCGCGGCCTTCGAGAAGTTCCGCACGCCGGGCGCGAGCGTCATCAACATCTCGGCGCCGCAGGCCTCGGTGCCCTACCCCATGCAGGCGCACGTCTGTGCGGCGAAGGCGGGCGTCGACATGCTGACGCGAACGCTGGCCATGGAGTGGGGCGGCGCTGGCGTACGGGTGAACTCCATCTCGCCCGGGCCCATCGACGAGACCGAAGGCATGACGCGGCTGGCGGGTGACGCCGAGACGAAGGCGAAGGTCGAGCAGCGCGTGCCGCTGCAGCGCTTCGGCACGAAGGACGACATCGCCAACGTCGCCCTCTTCCTCGCGTCGGAGGCGGCGAGCTACGTGACCGGCTCGGTGTACTCGTGCGACGGTGGCATGCAGCTCATCGGCGGCTCGTTCATGACGCTTTGAGACGAAGCGGTCACGCCGCGGGCTTCTTCACCACGCTCAGCTTCGCCTTCTTCTCCTTCTCGAGCTGCTTCGCGAGGCTGCCGATCTGCTTCTGGAAGTAGACGGTCTGCACCTTCACGGCCATGCGCTGCGAGAGCTCCACCGCCGCCTGCAGGCGGCGCACGGCCGAAAGCCGCGTCGCCGACGTCACCTCGTTCTCGCGAAGCTTGGCGAGCAGGCGCGCGAGCTGGGCCTTTCGGTCGAGCTCACGCTTCACCATCGCGGCGAGGCGGTGCCGCAGGTCTTCCCGCACGTTCGACAGCTTCTCGACCTCGGCCTTGAGCCACTGCAGGTCGCCGAGCAACGCGTCGCGGGCCTTCTGCTCGGCGAGCAGCGCGTCGGTCGCCTCCTTCGCGGCCCTGGCCTGGTCTTCACCGAGCTGCTCCATCGCCGAGAGCGGGCCGGCCACCGCCGCCTTGACCTCGTGCTCCTCGACGATGGCGTCGTCGGCAGACTCGGGCAACGAGGCCGAATCGCGCAGCGCGCGTGAGAGTTCGGCCCGCAGCGCGTCGAGCTCCTTCTGGGTGCCGTAGAGGCGGTCGAGCGCCTCGCCCGCTTCGGCGTCGGAGTCTCCGAGCCGGTGCTTGAGGTCCTTCAGCCGTGCGTGCGCGAGCTCGAGCTCGTCTTTGGCTTTGGCCAGCGCGCGCTCCGAGACGTCGGCGAAGCGACGCAGGGCAGACGCCGCCTCGCGCTCGGCCTCGAGTTGCCGCTCGAGCTTGAGGGCCCGAATCGTCGCCGACTCGTCGAAGCCCTCGACGACGGCGCGGGCGGGTGGTGGGGGAGGCTCGTGCTCGGCGCGAGGGGCCTCGGGGGGCTCGGCCGACCTTCCAGCGAGCGCCTTCTCGAGCTTGAGCGCGTCGAGCTCCTTCTGCATGGCTGCGGCGTCGAGCTCCGACTGGGCCAGCCAGCGCTCGTTCTCGCCGCTCTTGCGCTCGAGCTCGGCCAGGCGCGCGTCTTTCTCGGCTTCACGCGCCTCGGTGCGCTCGAGCGTGCCCTGCACCTCGGCGGCCTTCGCCTCGGCGTCACACGCACGTTTGCGCAGGTCGTCGATCTGCTGCTGCAGCTCGGCGTCGCGCGTCTCCCAGGCGTTGATGCGCTGACGAAAGCCGTGCAGGTCTTCTGCCTGGCCCATCACCTCGGCCTCGAGGTCGGTGATGCGCTTGTCCTTCTTCGCGAGCTCGGCGGCGTGCTTCTTCTCGACGTCTGACTCGTCGGTGCCGACGTAGCGGCGCACCTGCTCGAGGGCGGCGGCGCGCTCGGCGGTCAGCGTCGCGACGGACTCCTTCGCGAGCTCGAGGGCGTCTTCGAGTTCGTGCAGCTTCGTCGGGTCGCCCCGCTCCTTCGCGTTCACGAGCTCGGCCTTCAGGCGCTCGATGTCGCGCTTCGACGACGTCTCGATCTGTTCGGCGAAGCGGGCGTTGAGGCCCCTCATCGAGTGCAGCCCGGCCTCGACCTCTGAGAGCCGCTCGCGCAGGTATTCCTCTTCGGCGCTGCCGGTGCCGACGGTCTCGGGCTTCGACTTTGCGAGCTCGGTGCGCAGGCGCACGTTCTCCTGCTCGGCCGCGTCGAGCCACGACTGCAGCTCGGCGACCCTGGCGTCGCCGCCGGCCGCTGACGCGTGGGCTGGCGCGCCCTGGTGCAGGTGCAGCTCGTTGAGCTCGCTCTCTTCCGCGGCGACGACGCACTTGAGCTCGACGACTTCGCGCTTGAGCGCTTCGGTCTGGGCTTCGGCATCGGCGAGGCGTTTCTGCAGCGCCTCGTCGCCACCACCACCACCAGCTTCGAGCTTCGCGCGGAGCGCTTCGTTCTCCTTCTCGGCTGCGTCGAGCCACGATTGCAGCTCGGCGGTCCTGGCGTCGTCAGCGTGCGCGCCCTGCGGGGCGGGGGCGTGCAGCTGCAGCTGGTTGAGCTCGCTCTCTTCGGCCGCGACGATGCACTTGAGCTCGGCGACCTCGCGGCGCAGCGCCTCGGCGTGCTCCTCCGCTTCGTGCAGCTTCTTCTCGAGCTCGGCGGCGTCTGCACGCGCCCCACCCTGCTCGAGCTGCGTCAGCTTCTGCCTCAGCTGCTCGTTCTCGGCCTCGGCGGCGTCGAGCCACTGCTGCAGCTCCGAGCTCCCTCCGCTCTTGCCCGTCGCCGGCGCCTGCTCGAGCGCGGCGAGCTTCGCCTTCAGCTGCTCGTTCTCCTTCTCCGCCGCGTCGAGCCACTGCTGCAGCTCCGAGTGCCCTCCGCTCTTGCCCGTCGCCGGCGCCTGCTCGAGCGCGGCGAGCTTCGCCTTCAGCTGCTCGTTCTCCTTCTCGGCCGCGTCGAGCCACTGCTGCAGCTCCGAGCTCCCTCCGCTCTTGCCCGTCGCGGGCGCCTGCTCGAGCTCGGTCACCTTCGCGCGCAGCTGTTCGTTCTCGGCCTCGGCCGCGTCGAGCCACGACTGCAGCTCCGCGAGCCGCGAATGCTCTGGCGAGTGGGCAGACATCTGATCCCTTCATCGTCACGGTTCGCCGCATCCCACAGGGTCGAACACGACACCCGGCGCTCGCTGGCGCAGACTCGCTGCATGCACACGCAGCTCGACGACGCGACGGGCCGGCTCGAGGCAGGAGACGTCGAGGGAGCGCTCGAGGCGCTGCTCGAAGCGTGGCGGCTCAAGCGGGTGCCCGCGCTGGCCGACGTCATCGACCTCGTCTCGGCGCTCGTCACGCGGCCGTCGCTCGTCACCCGGCCCTCGAAGAAACAGTGGGAGCAGTGGCGTGTCGTCGCCGAGAAGCGGGAGCCGGCCGATCTCGCGCGCCTGCTCGCCGTTCCGCTGCCGCGCAAGTGGACCGAAGCCGAGCCACTGCTGAGCGTGCTGTACGAGTGGCCGGCCGACCCACGGCTCGCCCGCTTTCTCGCGCAGCTGGTGCTGTCGAACACCGTGTACTCGCGCATCGGCGACAACCGCGCGAACCAGGTCTTCGGCTTCTACCATCGCGTCTTCCATCAGCTGGTTCAGCTCGGCGACACGCGGGTGCTCACGCTGCTCGCCTACGTGCGGCCCAACGAGAGCGACGTCTACGGCTCCTGGCGTTCGGGGCTCGTCGACGCGCTGGCTCCCCTGAAGCAGCGCGAGCCCGCGACGCCGACCGCCGACGAGCAGCGGTTGCTCGACGGGCTCAGCGGCCGATTCGCCTCGCAGACCTCGGAGCGCGAACACACGGCCGAGACCGTCGAGGGGCTGTACGAGCAGATCTGCGAGCGCCCCGACGACGACGGGCTGCGCGCCGTCTTCGCTGACCTGCTGACCGAACGCGGCGACGTTCGCGGGGAGTTCGTGACGCTCCAGCTTCAGCCCCGGCGCGACGTCGCGAAAGAGGAGCGCCTGCTCAAGAAGCACGCGACGGCGTTCGCAGGCCCGCTCGATGGGTTCTTTCACCGCGACCATCGGGTGTTCGAGCGCGGCTTCCTCGCTGGCGGTGAGCTGGCGGGCTTTCAGCGCACCCGGCTCGAGCCTGACGAGCTGGCGGTGCCGGCCTGGCGGCTCGTCACCACGCTCGACCTGCCGCTCCGCTTCGACACCACGTCGCTCACGCACCCGAACCTCGCCTTCGTGCGAAGGCTCGAGGTCACCGAAGCGAGCCTGCCCCCGATGCTGAAGCGCGAGTGGCCACTGAAGGAGCTGATCATCGGCCACTGGAACGACGACCGCCTGCCGCTGCCGCACCCGCTCTCAGAGGCCGCGCAGTTTCCGACGCTCGCAGTGCTCGGCGTTCACGACATTCCCGACGCGGCGGCGGTGGCGTGCCGTGAGTGGCTGCCGAAGGCGCCGGTGCTGAAGCGCCTCGAGCGCGTGGTGCTCGACATCTTCGCGACGAAGTTCGGGCCGTGGTGGCCAGACCTTTCGAAGAGCGCGATTCCCGCGGTGCAGCTGGGCCGCGCGCCGGGCTGGGTGTTCACCTTCACGCGCGACGAACGCGGCGAGCTCGGAGCGCTGCACGCACGGCACGACCCGCGAGACGGCCTGGCGCTCACCTCACGGTGGAAGGCCGAGACCCTCGACTTCTGGATGAACGCGCTGCTCACCAGCCTGCTGCCCGAGGCGCTCACGAGCCTCACCATCGAGCCGTCGACGACGGCGAAGAAGCTCGACCGCGCGAAGCTCGAGCAGACGTCGTCGCGTTTTCCCCTGCTCTCGCGCGTCAGCCTGCCGTTCGACTGATCACTTCGCCGACGACGCGACGCTCGACGGCTTCGGGCCCTGGCCGAGCACGTGGCTGACCGCGAACGACCCCCTCACGTCACGCGTCGCCGCTTCACGGCCGGGGTATTCCCACCACCACCGCGAGCCCTGCCAGATGGCCTCGGGGCTCGAGGCGCGGCTGGTGAGGCCGGGCGACAGGTCGAACCCGCACGCGTTGAGCAGCGCTTCGGCCGCGGCTGCGGCGGGAACGCCCTGCTGGTCCTGCAGGGGGTTGGTGGCGGGGCCGACGCCCCACGCGTGGGCGAGCCAGGTCAACGTCAGCTCGACGAGGTCGATGGCCGAGCGCTGCTTCTGAATGCGCGGCAGCGCCGCGTCGACGTCGCTCCACGGCACCGAGATGGAGAAGACCGCGACGTTGGGGAACAGGCCCTCGTCTGCGTAGCGCCCGAGCTTGCCGCTCTGCAGCGCGTTCGTCTCGGGCGGGTGCCCGAAGCCACCGCTCGGCGAGAGCGAGATCTCGACGAGCTTCGTGTCTTTCATCGCCCTGGCGCGCGGCCCGGCGAGGGCGACGTGGCTCCAGTGGCTTGGCGTGAAGTCGTGTCGAACGATGGCCTGCGCAGCGCGCACGCGGAAGTCGATGGGCCCGGTGCCGCCGAGCAGCACCAGCCGCGTTCGGTCTGCATCGTCGCCCCACGTGCGCTCGAACCACTTCAAGTTGTCCTCACGCGGCTTGCGCGCGACTTTGGCGACCTGCGGGTTCGGCTTCTTCGACGTCGAGGCCTGCATCGTCATGAAGTTCTCCTTCGCATGCGAAAGGTGGGAGCGGTGGCGACGCGCATCGAGCCGACCTCGACGTAGTGGGCCGTGACGTCGAGGGCGTTGGGAGCGCGGGTGAAGCGCAAGACGCACAGCTGGTCGCCCTTGTGCGGGAACAGGGTGCGCGCGCCGTACGACGAGCCGGGCAGCCGAAGCAGCGAGGGCACGTCGGGCGTGTCGGAGTGGCGGGGCCACGGGTTCTTGCTGCCCGACAGCCAGTTCTTCGCGCGCGCGAGGGCGTCGGCTCCGACGGTGGTGACGAGCGTCGACGGCGACGAGATGACCTCGTAGAGGCGGGTCTGCGTGCCCAGCGAGGCGGTGGGCGTCAGCTCGGCGACCCGCCCCCAGTGCACGTCGCCAGTGAGCAGCAGCACGTCGGCAGCCTGCTTCGCGAGCAGGTCGAGGCGGTTCATCACCACGGGGTAGTCGCCGTAGTTCGACTGCATGTAGTCGGCGGCGGCGCCTGACAGCTTCGTGCTGGGCAGGTCGAGCATCGACTGCCCGGTGAGGAACGCGGGGAACCTGGGCGCCGACGAGAACGAGTCGGCCCACGCCATCAACGCCGCGCGTGTGCCCGGCGCGAAGCTGGCCGAGCGGTCTTCCTGGCGCGAGGTGCGGCCGTTGGCGGCGAAGACCGAGAGCGGCCCGACGTCGATGGTCGCGTACGGCATGCCCGGGGTGCCGGTGACGTTCTGAAACCCGTCGAACAGCGTCGCCGCGTTGCGCGCCCAGAGCTGCCGGCCCGCGTTCGTCCACGAGTTCTGAATGAACGGAGACGGGTGCGGCGCGTTGTTCCAGTACTCGTGGTCGTCGGGCAGGCAGAGCGTGGGCGCGACCTTCAGCAGGTCGGCGGAGGTGAACTCGCGGCGGCCGTCGGGCAGCCAGTTCTTCGTGTAGTTCGCCTCGAGCAGATCGAGCAGCGCCGGGTTCTGCTCGGGGAAGTTCTGCAGCGTGGGAATGTCGAGGTACACCTGATCGCCCATCAGCAGCGTGGCGTCGGGGCGGAACTTGTTGGCGACGAAGCGGGCGGTGCGGCCGAGCGCGCCGTCGTCTTCGTCGCGGCAGTAGCAGCTCGCGAGCAGCAGCGTGAAGGCGCCGGTGGCTCCGGGCTCGAAGTCGTTCGGGAGCGGGCGCGTGACCAGCGAGGCCGACTCGTTTCCGATGGTGACGGTGACGCGGTACGCGGGCCGGTCGACGCCGTTCGCTGCGGGCACGGGGAACTCGAAGAGCCCGCTGAAGGTGCGCGCCGAGCCGCTCGACGGTGGAATCGCGCCGCGCACCGGAGCGAGCGCCCGCACGACGGCTGGCGCGCTCGCCTGCCCTGCACCGCTCACGGGCGCGAAGGCCCACGTCGGCGTCGGCACCGAGGTCTGACCGGTGACGCCGAGCCACACGCGAACGTGAGAGGCGTCGCTCATCGATGGGTACAGCGCGATGGTCACCACACCCTCCCCTCGTGGAGCGACGAACCCTAGCGCACGGCGTTCGTTCACGTCTGTCGTGATGCAGCTGGCCCGAGTGCGCATGGGTGAGGCGCGGGCGTGCTATCGACGGCACTCCGCGATGGGGCTCGACGACACCCACATTCCGAAGCGGCGCAGCCGCGCCAGAGCCACCGGGCCGACCGAGCCGTGGGCCGACCGCTTCGACGTCGGCGACGTCATCGACGGCCGCTACCGGGTGCTCGCGTCGCTCGCGGCGGGCGGCATGGGCGAGGTGTTCAAGGTCGAGCACGTCTCGTTGCGAAAGCCGTTCGCGCTGAAGGTCATGCTCTCGGGGCTGAACGCGAACCCCGAGCTCGTCGAGCGCTTCAAGCTCGAAGCGATGGCGGCCAGCCGCATCGGGCACCCGAACATCATCGACGTGTCGGACCTCGGGCAGACGGCCGAAGGCGTCGTGTACTTCGTGATGGAGCTGCTCTCGGGCCGAACGCTCACGAAGCTGTTGGCCGACGAAGGGCCTCAGTCTGCCGCCCGGACGGTCGAGCTTGGCTTGCAGATCGCCCGGGCGCTGGCGGCCGCGCACGCGCACGGCATCGTTCATCGCGACCTCAAGCCCGACAACGTCATGCTCGTCGACCGCGCGGGCACGACGGGTGTGGTGAAGGTGCTCGACTTCGGTGTCGCGCGAGTTCAGGCGAACGACGAGCGCAGCACCACGACGAGCGCGGGCCGGGTCATCGGCACGCCGGCGTACATGGCGCCCGAGCAGACCCGCGGCCTCGGTGTCGACGCACGCAGCGACGTCTACGCGCTCGGGCTGGTGCTGCACGAGCTGCTGACGGGCCAGCAGACGTTCACCGGCGACTCGGTGCACATGGTGATGCTGCAGCAGGTCGAAGCCCCGCCGCCGCCGCTGCCCCGGTCGACGCCGCCCGCGCTCGCCGAGCTGGTGATGGGCATGCTGCAGAAGCGCGCCGCCGACCGGCCGCAGACGATGGAGCGCGTCGTGCAGACGCTCGAGGAGCTCGCACAGACGCTGAAGGAGCCGCCGCCTTCACGCTCGGCGCAGGTCGCGCTGGGGGTCTTCGTCGCACTCGTGGTGGTGGTGGTCGCGGCCGTGGGCCTCGGCGCGCTCGAGACCGAGACGCCCGTGGTTCAGCCGCCCCCACCGGTGCCCCTCGCCCCGCCTTCGCGGCCGGTGGTACAGCCGCTGCCGCCCGCCCCGCCGAGTGAGCCGGACCTACCCAGGGCGCGAAGACACTACGTGCGGTTCATGGAGCTCGCCCCGAGCAACCATCGGTCGCGCAGGCTGGTCGCGAGGCTGCTGTCGGACTACTTCGGCGACCAATCACACTGACTCAACGAAGGGCGGCGCCGTCGAGCACGGTCGCCTCGAGCGCCCCGTCGAGGAACACCAGGCCGCGAACGAGCGACACGAGGCGGGGCGGCACGAGCTGCTTCACCAGCCCGGTCGCCGCGTCGACCGTCGGTGCACGAAGACCGCAGCAGACCAGCGCCCCGCGCTCGAGCGCCTCGACCGCGAGCGGCAGGCCGTCATCGACGTCGACCGAGAGCACGTCGGCGCCCGAGGCCCGGGTGAGCGCCGGAAGCTGGTCGCGTCGCGCGTCGGCCGGCACCTCGACCTGGTCGACGATGCACTGCCTGTGCGGGTGCAGGAAGGTGATGGGCTGCTCGACGCTCACGACGCGGGCGAGGCGCGTTCGGTTGAGGTGGTCGACCCACCAGCCGAGCACCATCGACACCGCAGGCCGCTTCGGCCCCGCCACGACGACCAGCCCGGGGCCGGGCGCCAGCATCGACACGGTGTTCGCGACCCAGGCGGGCGGCTCGGGCAGACGGAATGGAATGGGCCAGAACGTCGCCGCGCACGCGCCCCGCTGGCCGTAGCCGAGCGCGAGGAAGCGTGAGAGCTCTTTCACCCCGAACGAGAAGTGGAGCACGCCGTCGTGCTCGAAGTCCTCCTTCTGCGCGTCGGTGAGCACGCAGTACAGCAGCTCCTTCGTCTCGTTGGGCGTGAGCGGCGGTGTCTTCAGCGGCACCCAGTCGTCACCGAGCTTCAGCTGCGGAGGTGAGCCCGTGGTGAGGTGCAGGGCCTCGGCCTTCTTCTCGACCAGCGCGACCAGCAGTTGGTGCAGGTTCATGCGGGCGACGATGGCCCATTCCCGCGCCGGCGACGAGCACCCGCGCTCATCGCTCGGCGGCGCGCACCGTGGCCAGCCGCTTGCGCAGCCGACGCCCGTGAAACCTTCAGGCCGATTCTGGGTGGGGCCACGTCAACTCGGCGGCGAAGCCCTGCAGCGCAGCAGCACGCTCCTGAGCTCTTCGAGCGAGGTCTGGCTCGCGGCCCCCAGAGCGACCGCCTCCTTCGGCATGCCATAGACGACGCAGCTCGCCTCGCTCTGCGCGAAGGTGCGGGCGCCCGCCTGCCGCAGCTCGAGCAGCCCGCGCGCGCCGTCGTCGCCCATGCCGGTGAGGAGCATCGCCACCACGTCGGCCCCGAGCCTGGCGACCGAGCGGAAGAGCACGTCGACGCTCGGCCTGTGCCGGTTCACGGGCGGCGCGTCGAGCACCTGCGTCACCAGCCCGCGCGGCTCCCGTCTGAGCACGAGGTGTCTGCCGCCCGGGGCGATGAAGACGAGGCCGGGCGCGACGAGCTCTCCGCCCTGCGCCTCCTTCACCGTCAGCGCGCACAACGTGTCGAGGCGCTGCGCGAACGCGCTCGTGAAGGGTGACGGCATGTGCTGGGTGATGACGATGCCGGGCGTCGTCTCGGGCAGGCCGACCAGCAGCCGCTCGACGGTCTGCGGGCCTCCGGTGGACGAGCCGATGGCGATGACGGCCGGGCGCAGCTCGGCGCCAGGAGCGGCGGGCTTCGAGGGCGGTGGCAGGGCCTGCGCGCAGCCGGCCACCTGAGACATCGACGCCTCGCGCACCATGCGAAGGAAGTCACCTTCGGCGCTGCTCGAGCCGTCCTTCGCGCGCAGCTGATGTTTGGGGAACACGCTCACCGCACCGGCCGCGAGCGCGCGCACCGTCGCCTCGGCGCCCTTCTCGGTCAACGAGCTGCACACCACCGCGGGCGTCGGCCGCTCCTTCATCACCCTCGAGAGCAGGCTGAACCCATCCATCCTCGGCATCTCGAGGTCGACGACGAGCACGTCGGGCCAGCGCCGCTCCATGTGCGCGAGCGCGAAGACGCCATCGGCCGCGACGTCGACGACGAACTCGTCACTGCCTGCGAGCAGCTCGCGAAACCGCTCACGAATCACGGCGCTGTCGTCGACCACGAGCACGCGCTTCATGCAGCCCTCGTGGCCACGGGCACGAACCGGAAGGCTGCCGGCCCCAGCGGCTCGAGGCCCTCGGAGCAGTCACGCACCGTCTCGGCGTGCCCTGGCAACAGCAGGCCGCCGGGCTTCAGGTGCTCGAGCACGTTGCGCACGATGCGGCGGCGGCGCTCGTCGTCGAAGTAGATGAGCACGTTGCGCAGGAAGATGACGTCGAAGCGGCCGAGGGCTGGCTGGGGCTCGAGCAGGTTGCCGACCCGAAACGAGAGCCGCTTCACCAGCGACTCCTTCAGACAGAACGTGCCCGAGGCCTCGCCTGCGCCGCGCAGACAGAACCGCTGCAGCAGGGCCGCAGAGAGCCCGGCGCTGCGCTCGAGGGGGAAGACGCAGCGCTGGGCCCGCCGAACGACCTCGGGCGCCACGTCGGTGCCCACCACCTCGTAGCCGCCCGGCGGCGCCACCTGCTCGAGCACCATCGCGATGGTGGCGGCCTCTTCACCCGACGAGCAGGCGGCGCTCCAGATGCGCAGCGGAGCGCTGGTCGGCTTCACGCCGCGCGCCCACGCCTCGAGCACCTCGAAGTGTTTCGGCTCGCGGAAGAACGACGTCTCGTGTGTGGTGAGCTGGTCGACGAGCAGCGCGCGCTCGGCCTCTTCGTGCGGCGCCCGCAGCAGCTGCAGGTACTCCCGAAGGCCCTCGGCTCTTCGCGCCCGCACCCTGGGGAGCAGCCGCCCGACCACCATGGTGCGCTTCTCGAAGCCCAGCCGAATGCCGGTGCGCGCCTCGAAGAGGGAGGTGAGCCACACGAAGTCGTCGTGCTCGAGGTCGTCGAAGCTCATGCCGCCGCCCGGTGCGCCAGCGTCGTCGCCCGCCGCACCACCTGCGCGACGTCGACCACGAAGCCCACCTCACCCGTGCCGAGCAGGGTGGCGCCGCCGATGCCCTCCATGTTCTGAAAGAGGGGGCCGAGCGGCTTGATGACGGCCTGCGACGCGCCGAGCAGGCGGTCGACGACGAGCCCCACGCGGCGCCCACCGTCCTCCACCACCACGACGCACTCGCGCGCCGGCCGCGCGCCTTCGACCGCGAAGAAGTCTCGCAGCCGCACGAACGGAACGACCTCGCCGCGCAGGTCGAGGCGGTGATGCAGCTCGCTCTCGAGCACCACCGGCAGGTCGACGCACTCGTGCACCACCTTCAGCGGCACCACCCACGTGCGGCTGCCCACCCCGACCTGGAAGCCGTCGATGATGGCCAGCGTCAGCGGCACGCGCAGGCGAACCGTCAACCCCTTGCCCGTCGTCGACAGCACCTGCACCGTGCCGCGCAGGTCTTCGACCGAGCGCCGCACCACGTCCATTCCCACCCCGCGCCCCGAGAGCTGGCTCACCTGGTCGACCGAGCTGAAGCCGGGCACGAAGATGAGCTCGTCGATGGCCTCGTCGCCGAGCTGCGCGTCTTCGGCGATGAGGCGCTTCTCGATGGCCTTCTTGCGAATTCGCGCGCGGTCGAGCCCCCGGCCGTCGTCACGCACGTCGACGACGATGCTGCCGCCTTCGTGAAAGGCCGAGAGCGTCAAGGTGGCCTTCGCGGGTTTGCCGGCGGCGACGCGCGCTTCGGGCAGCTCGATGCCGTGGTCGAGGGAGTTGCGCACGATGTGCGTGAGCGGGTCGACCAGGCGCTCGACGATGGACTTGTCGAGCTCGGTCTCGGCGCCCTTCACCTCGAGGCCAATGTCCTTGCCGAGCTGCTTCGACACGTCACGCACGAGCCGGTGGAACCGCGAGAACGTCTCGCCGATGGGCACCATGCGCAGCGAGAGCGCCGTGTCTCGAATGGTCGAGACGAGGTGCGTGACGGTGGCCTGGGCCTCTCTGGCAGCCAGCACGTCGGCGCGTGAGGTCGCCGCTTCACTCGCGGCCGAGGCGATGACGAGCTCGCCGACGAGGTCGATGAGCACGTCGAGGCGCGTCGCGGGCACCTTCACCAGCTTCTCGGCGGGGGCCTCTTCCTTCTGCTTCGGCTTCTCGGGCTCGGGCGCTCTCGGCAGTGGCGCGCCGATGGTGACGGTCGTGCTGTCGAGAATGAAGTCGAACACCGAGCGCAGCACGTCGTCGGAGGCTTCGGTGTCGAGCTCGACCGTCGCGCGCAAGGAGCACTGCTCGGGGTCGTACGCCGCGTCGGGCGGAACCGCGCTCCAGTCACAGACGCGGGTGGCGTTGCGGCCGCACTGCTCGAGGTACTGCAGGAAGTCGAGCGGGTCGAAGCCCTCCTTCATGACGGGCGCGCCGAAGCACACCTCGACCCGCCGACGCTGGGCGGGCTGCGGCTTCTTCCTGGTCGCCTTCGCCTTCTTCGGCTTGCGCGCCCGGCCCTCCGAGAGTTCGAGCAGCCGATGCGCGAGTTCGGCGTCGCCTTCGAGCGCTCCGCCCGCGTCGACCGCCTCGACCAGCCGCACCAGCTCGTCGTGAGCCGCGAGCAGCGTCTCGACCTCGACGGTGCCCAGCTGCACCACGCCATCGCGTGCCTTGTCGAGCAGGGCCTCGGCGCCGTGCGCGAACTGCACGATGGCGTCGAAGCCGAACACGCCGGCGGCGCCTTTGAGCGTGTGCGCGGCGCGGAAGACCTCGTTCAACACCTCGTGCGGGTCGCTCGCGTCGGCGAAGCCCTGCAGCGCCGACTCCATGCGCCCGAGCAGCTCCTTCGCCTCGTCGATGAAGACGGCGTGGCCGCTCATGACACCACCCAGCCTTCGAAGCCGGCAGCCTTCAACGTCGCCACGACTGGCTTCGGCGCGTTGACGACCTCGAGCGACCCGCCACGCCTGCGCGCGAGCACGAAGAGCCACTGCGCGCCCGCGGTGTCGAGCCCCTCGAGCGACTTCGCGTCGATGCGGCCGGGGCTCGCGCCGAGCGCCTGGAGCGTCTGGTGTGCCTGCTTCACCGAGTGCACGTCGAGCCGGCCCGAGAGGCGCAGCACCGGGCCGTCGAGGTCGAGCTTCACCATGGCTGGCTCCTCACGCGGCCCTCGCGTCGAGCGACGCCAGCTCGTCGAAGGCCAACACCTCGGACAGGTCGAGCATGACGATGAGCCGCGAGGCGTGCCGGGCGATGCCGGCGATGAAGCGCTCCCGAATGGCGGCGCCGAACGCGGGCGGCCGTTCGACCTGCCCCTCGGCGAGCTCGATGACCTCGGTGACGGCGCTGACGAGCACGCCGATGGCCTGCAGCCCGAGCGTCGGGTGCTGCCGCTCGAGAATGACGACGCTGGTGCGGCGGGTCACCTCGGTGGCGCCGCGGCCGAAGCGCGACGAGAGGTCGACCACGGGCACCACGCGCCCGCGCAGGTTGATGACGCCCTTGAGGTGCGGCGGCATGAGCGGCACCTCGGTCGAGCCGTGGTACTCGATGATCTCACGCACCGCCGAGACCTCGACGGCGTACGCCTCGCTGCCGAGCTGGAACAGCAGGTGGGGCCTGGGAGCGGCTGCGGTGTGCATGGCGGTCTCCGCTCAGAAAGGCACGAACTGCGAGCCCTGCGGTCCGTGAGCGCGGGGCAAGGGCGCGACGAGGCGCTCGGTGAGTGCGCTCGCGGCCGGCGTGGCCTGCGTGCCCTGGAAGAACGCGAGCAGCGTCTGCAGCTTCGCGCCGTAGCCCGCCATCTTCTCGGCCGTCGCCGACAGCTCCTCGCTCGCGGCGGCGTTCTGCTGCGTCGTCTTGTTCATCTGGTCCATCGCGCCGTTGATCTGCCCGACGCCGCCCGACTGCTCACGAGAGGCGGCCGCGATCTCGGCGACCAGCTCTGAGGTCTGGGTGATGGTGGGCACCACCTGGCTGATGAGCGTGCCCGCGCGCTCGGCGTTCTTCACGGTGGTGGCGGCGAGCGTTCCAATCTCCTGGGCCGAGACCTGCGACCGCTCGGCCAGCTTGCGCACCTCGGCGGCGACGACGGCGAAGCCCCGCCCGTGTTCACCCGCGCGCGCCGCTTCGATGGCGGCGTTCAGCGCGAGCATGTTCGTCTGGTAGGCGATGTCGTCGATGATGCCGATGCGGGTGGCGATCTGCTTCGTCGACTCGACGGCCTCCTTCACCGCGGCGCCGCCTTCACCTGCTTCACTGGCGGCCCTCTCGGCGCGACCGGCGGTCAACTTCGCGTTGTCGGCGTTCTGCGCGATGCTCGAGGCCATCTCGGTGACGCTCGCGCTCGTCTCTTCGACCGAGCTCGCCTGCTGGGTGGCGGCGGCCGACAACGACTGGGCGGTGGAGCGCACCTGATCGGCGGCGACGGCGAGCTGGGTGGCCGCCTCGGAGACCTCGCGCACCGTCTGGTTCAGCCGCCCCACCGTGGCGTTGGTGGCCTTGCGCAGCGCCTCGAGCTGCCCCTGGTACGGCGTGTCGATGGAGCGCGAGAGGTCGCCGTGCTCCATGGCGCGCAGCACCTCCATCACGCGGGTCAACGGCTCGATGACCGAGTCGAGCGTCTGGTTGATGCCCTCGATGATGCGGCGGTAGTCGCCCTGGTGACGGCTGGCGTCGGCCCGCACCTCGAGGCGGCCTTCGACGGCGGCCTGCGAGAGCGTGCGCGTGTCGCTGACGAGCGAGTTCACCGAGGTGATGGCCGTGTTGAGGCTCTGCCGCAGGCGGTCGAAGTCGCCCGCCCACGCCTGGTCGACCGTCGGCGGCAGCTCGCCCCGCGCGATGGTGGCCATCAGGCCCGAGGCGCTGGTGATGGGTGTGACCACCGCGTCGAGCGTCTTGTTCATGCCCGAGACGATGCGGAAGAAGTCGCCGCGGTGGTACTTCGCCTCGGCGCGCGCCGAGAGCCGGCCCTCGATGGCGGCGGTGACGAGCTGCCAGACGTCGGCGGTCAGCGCCTTCACCGACGACTGCACGGTGGCGAAGTGCGTGAGCAGCGCGCCGAGCTCGTCTTGCGGCACCTGCTCGAAGAGCGTGTCGAGGTCTCCCGCCGCCATGCGCTGCGCGACCCTGCTGGCGGTGGCGAGCTTGCCGAGCAGCGGGCGAATGAGGCCGAACACGATGAGCAGCACCTGGAACACGAGGAACACGGCGCCGAAGAGGAAGAGCTGCAGCACCATGGCCTCCGACAGCTCCTTCGCCAGCACGGCCTGCGCGTTGGCTTCGGCCGCCGCTGCCTGGGCCGCTGCGTCGAGGTGGTCGCGGAACGCCAGCTTCAGCTCGTCGGCCTTGCCGTCGATGGTGCGCACCTCGTCGTCGAGCTTGCCGCCATTCTTCTCGAGGCGGCCGTAGAGCTGCGCCTCGACGAGCTCGACGAAGGCCGCGAGCGTCTGCCGCCCCTGCTGGTACTCGGCCAGCCCCACGCCCTCGGCCGACGCTTCGATGGCCTCGAGCTGCTTCACGTTGCGCACGGCCGCCTCGTGGAACTCGACCTTCGACGCCGCGACGCCGCCGTTGATCACCGCGTCGGCCGCGATGCTGTAGAGCTCGAAGGCCATGTTGCGGGCCTTGAGGAAGCGGGCCTCGGTCTCGCGCCGCTCCTTGGCCACGCGCTGCCGCTCGTCGATGCGCGAGACCGAGATGGCCGCGACCCCGACGATGCCCGTCAGGCACAGCACCGTGCTCACGAGCGTCGCGATGAGCCGCGCCTTCATCGAGACGACGCGGCCCGGCTCGAAGGCGCGCTCGAGCGTGCCGGCCTTGATGCGCGCGTAGCGCTTCGACGCCGCGGCGATCTCTTCGCGTGTGGGCCGCGTGCGCACCGAACGAAAGCCGGTGACGACGCCGTTCTCGAGCAGCGGCGCGACGTCGGCCTTCACCCAGTAGAAGCCGCCGCTCTTCGTGCGGTTCTTGATGATGGCCATCCACGTGCGGCCCTGCTGCACCGTCTTCCACAACGACTCGAAGGCCTCCGAGGGCATGTCGGGGTGACGCACGACGTTGTGCGGCTGCCCGATGAGCTCGGCCTCGGTGAAACCCGAGATGCGCACGAAGTCGGGTGAGCAGCTGACGATGGTGCCGCGCAGGTCGGTCGTGGTGACGATGACGTCCTCATCGCTCAACTGAACTTCAACGTCGTTCACCGGCAGGTTCGTGCGCATGCGCGGCGTCAAGAGCAAGTCTTGCGCCCGATGTGGATCAACCGCGGAAGCGCGCGCTTAGCTTCCGCGCTGCCGGGTCAGGTCACCCCATTCACGTCATGCCATTGACGCGCGAGCCGCTACGCTCGGCTCGATGACCTCTGCCAACGCGCGGGTGCTCGTCGTGTACTGCCACCCGAACCCGAAGAGCTTCACGCACGCGGTGTTCGACGCGGTGTGCGCCGGGCTGACCTCGGCGGGCCGGGCCTTCGACGTCATCGACCTGCACGCCGAGCGCTTCGACCCGGTGCTGGTGGTCGACGAGACGCGACGGCGACGAGACCTGGGCACGGTCGAAGAGACGCGCCGGTACCGCGAGCTCGTCGGCGCCGCGCAGGCGCTCGTGTTCGTCTACCCGGTGTGGTGGGGCGGCTTCCCCGCGATGCTCAAGGGCTTCGTCGATCGCGTGTTCGTCTCGGGCCTCACCTACTCGTTCCAGCGTCGCCCGAAGACCGCCGTCTTCCCCGAGGGCCTCATGCGGGGCCGCGCCGCGCACTTCTTCTACACCCTCGACTCGCCGCCGTTGGTGGCGCGGCTCGACCCGGGTTGGCTCTCGAACCGCTTCACGGTCTTTCGCTACTGCGGCTTCTCGCCCGTGACGCGGCACTACCTCGCGAGGCTGAAGCTCACGACGCAGGCGCAACGAGAGGCGTGGCTGGCCGAGGTGAAGGAGCGCGCCGAGGCCATCGGGCGCGGTTGATCAGCGCGCCCGCAGCGTGCCGGTGAGGTGCACCTTCTCGCTCACGACCGCGAAGTCTTCTCCACCCGTGACGGGCACGCGCTCGAGCGTCACCATCGAAGGAATGAAGACGGGCCGTTTGAACTGCACGTCGACCACGCATGGGCCCTCGGGCTTCAGCTCGGCGACGCAGCGGGCCAGCGTCCACATGCCGTGAATGATGGCGCGCTCGAAGCCGAACAGCTTCGCGGTGAGGTCGAAGAGGTGAATGGGGTTGATGTCTCCACCAACCCGGCTGTAGCGGCGCCCGAGCCCGGCCGGCACGACGAAGGGGGTGGTGCTCACCGGCCGTGGGCGCTCGATGAGAGGCGCCTGGGCATCGCGCTTCGGAGCCCGCTTCTTGACGATGAAGCGGGTCAGCTCGCGCCAGCGCAGCGTCGCGCCGTCGCGCCACTCGGTGTGCAGGTCGAACGTCTGCATGCGCTCGCCGTCGTCATGCCCTTCGAGCCACACGTGCAGTTGACCGCCACCGGCCTTCGGCAGGTCGGTGAACGCCTCGATGCGGTTGCTCAGGTGAACGAGGCCGAGCAGGCGCACGGGGAAGCCCGGCGACGAGAGCAGGGCGAGGTGCAGCGCGCTCGCCATCACGTGCGGGTACGGCAGCGGCAGGGTCTCGCCGCCGGCGAAGCCACACAGCGCGCGGTACTGCTCGAGGTTCTCGGCGTCGACCCGAACCTCGGCCCACGTCGCATCGAGGCGCGGCACCGTCACCCCGGCCGGCACCAGCGCCGGCTTCCGCGAGCGCAGCGCCTGCCAGTACAGCGGCCCGTGGTTCGGCAGCTGGGTGAACGTCGTCATGGCGCGCCCCGTGGCACGCTCAGACTCGCCTCGCAATCGTTCGGTCACACCTGGCGCGGGGCGCTGTGGCTCGCTCGTGGGATCGTCCCCTCCCCGGCTGCGAGGCACACTGCCTCCGATGCGACCCTTCGCGCTGGCGCTCCTGCTCTTCGTGAGCTGCAAACCAGCGAGCCCTTCTGCCGAGAAGCGCTCGCTTCCGCGGAAGGTCGTCGTCGAGCAGACGGCGCCGGCGGGAGAGCCGGGCGACCTCACGCTGCGCGTGCTCGAGCACGAAGACCGACGGTGGGTCGTCGACGTTCGCGGCGCACGCGTCACCTTCGAGTTCACGGCGCAGGCCTCGGTGCGGGTCGACGACGCCGACGCAGGCGCGCGCTTCGTCGAAGGCGCGGCAGCCTGGCTCGAGGCGCCGGTTCCTTTGCGAACGCACCAGCAGCCGCTGACGCCGCTCGTGTTCGAGAGCCGCGACATCGACCCCCGTGACGAAGCCGGCCGCTCGTGGAACCGCGTTCGCGCCCGCTTTCACACGAGCGCCGACGACCTCGACGTCTTCGTGATGACGACCGCCAACGAGCAGTGGCTTCGACTGCGTGTGAAGGACGCGTACCAGGCGCGCCCGTTGCTCGACCTGCTCGCCGACACCGTGCGTGACGGGCCGGCGCCGCCGAGGAGCGCGACGGCCGACCCGGGCTTCACCGACGCCCCGCGCTACACGCTGACCGAGGCCACGGCGCCGGCCACCACCACCGCCGCCGTCTGCTTCGAAGACGGCTGGGCCGCGCACGCCGACGGCGAGGTGGTGTTCCGCGCGTGGAGCGACGGCACGACCCGCTCGCTGTGCACCATGGCCGGCACCGTCGTCACCGTGGCGCACGCGCCGCGCGCACCGACGGCCGTGGCCCTCGTCAGACTGCCGAGCGGTGACGAGAGCAGCGGCCTCGCTGCGCCGGTCGAACTGTGGCGGCTCTCGTCGGTGGGCTGCCAGGTGCTCACGCCGAAGCAGCCCGTCGAGCTCGCCGCGCTCACCCAGTTGCTGATGTCTCCTGCGGGAACGCAGGTCGGCTACGAGTCAGACGGCTTCGTCATTCAGCTGCGCGTGAGTGATGGCTGGCTGCAGGCGCTGACGCTCGGTACCGACGGCCCGCTGCACGCCTGGGGGTGGGACGACGAGAGCTTCATCGCGCGGCAGCACCGCAAGGAGGCCTGGGTTCGGCCGGGCGGCGCGCCGGTGAACACCCTGCCGCTGCGCAGCCTCGACGGCCGGTACGCCCTGCGTCGCGACGGCCAGGCGCTCGTCGTTCGCGACACGAAGTCAGCCGGCCCGCCACGACGGCTCGTCTTCGCCCGGCGCGCCGACCAACGCGCGCTCGAGCAGTGGTCTGCTGCGCCGCCGGTGCTGCTTGGGCCACACGGCCTCGTGCTGGCCTCCGACGTGCCGCTCTTCGTCGACCTCGAGACCTCGACGGTGCAGCCGCTCGCGCCGCGCGGAGCGAACCTCGCATGCAGCACGGCCGATGGCGCGCACGCGGTGTTCTTCTCGCAGGCAGGGCGCTTCGTCGAGGGCGTACCGGTGAAGCCTGCCGCCGGGCCGTGATCAGCCGAACGGGCTGCATCGGGCTGCTGAGGAGCGTCACCATCGCGGCCCGCGGCACGCGCCACTCGGCCGGCCACGTCGGCTTCGCGCCGACCGCCTCGACCACCGGCTGCAGCCACGCCCTGGCGCGCGTCGTTGGTCACGGCGGTACTCGAGCTCGGGCGCGACGTTCACCTCGAAGCGGAAGGGACAGCGTTTCACGGCTCAGCGAGACCTCGACGCGCGCGACGTCGGCCCCGACCTGCACGAGCTCGAGGCCGTGAAGCAGCACGCGCAACGGCTCGACTGGCAGCGCGCCGAAGGCGTCGTGAAGGAACTCACCGCGAGACGCCGAGGCTCGGCTTGAGATCGTTGCCGGTGTCTTCGTGGCCCGATGGCGGGCCCCTGGGTGGAACGGTGGAGTCGACGGAGCGTGCGCTGAAGCCGGTGCCCTGCGTGGTGAGAGAGCGTGGCCGCTCGAGCGTCATGGCGCGGCAGCTCGCAGTCGCGCCCGCACCGTCGCCGCCAGCGAGAGCGACTGGGCCCGGGTGGCCTCGGCCCGCAGCGCGTCGCAGTCGTTCGCGTGGTTCGCGCAGGCGACGGCGGTGAGCAGACCGAACGGCTCCCAGTACTGGTTCGGCGAAGGGCCCTTCAGCGGCGCCAGGTCGTTCACGGCAGCGCGCAG
>JAEUJR010000591.1 GCA_016793585.1 Archangium sp. | reverse complement strand
GTGCGCGGAGTGCCACGAACGCATCGGGGCGTGGCATAACGGCGCCACCTCGTCTCTGGCAGGGAAAAACGTGCGCGCGCTCCGAAGCATGGTGCTCATCAGCCTCATCCTCACGGGCATTCTCGCGATCGTCGGCTCGGGGTGGTGGCTCTACACGGCCAACACGTTGCCGAATCAGATCGAAGGCGAGATGGATCTCGAGACGCTGCTGCGCCAGTCGATCGAGAGCGACCGCCAGAGCGTTCAGTTCAACAAGCGCATCGCCGAGCGCGAGAAGGTCACCTGGGCCAGGCCCGACTTCTCGAAGCTGCCGAAGAACCTCGTCGCGCTCTACATCACCGAGTGGGGCTGCCCGACCTACTTCCAGACTCCGCGCGAAGAGGGCTGGCCGTGGATGAAGCGGGTGCTCAACAGCGCGCGTGGCATCGGCGGTGAAGGTGACGGCGCGTGCGAGCTGATCTTCGCGCGGCGGCTCTCGTCGCGGCTCGGCGCCAGCAGCCCGTCTCAGCTCGCCGTGATGAGCGATCGCATTCACCGGTTCCTGAAGAAGGATCAGCTGGTCGCGTACGACCTGCACGCGATGCAGTTCGATCAAGGCATCATCGGCGTCGAGGCGGCCTCGCGGTTCCTCATGCAGAAGGAGCTGCTCGACCTCTCGCTCGCCGAGCTCGCCGAGCTGCAGCTGGGCATTCCGCCGTACAACCTGTGGGGCGAGGTCACGCTGTGCACGAACGCAGCGCAGATTCGGCTCGCGCGTGATGCGCTGCTGCAGAACCTCATCAACGTCGCGCTCGTCTCGGAAGAGCAGGGCAAGGCCGCGATGGCGCAGCCGGTTCGCTGTCTGGCCGTGAAGCGCTGAGATCTCACCCGAAGGACCAGTGCTCGTGATTCCACTGGGTTCGACTGGCGGGTGACTCGCACGGGGCGCGGGGGCCGTTTTCCCTCTCACCCGGAGTCACCCATGAAGCTCGTCCTCGCCGCTGCCGCCCTGTCCCTCAACCTTGCCTGCGCCGTTGCGCTGAAGCCGCCGGCGCCCGCGCCCACGATTCAACGCATCGAGGCCTCGTACGGCTCGAGCGTGATGCACTTCGGCGAGTACGACGTGAAGGGCGTCATCTCGAACTCGGTCGGAATCGGCGTCACGCTCGGCGGTGGCCGCATGGCCATGCAACAGCAGACGGTGCGCTTCACCGTTCAGCGCGCGGGCCGTCCCTTCACCGAGCTCTCGTGCGGCGCAGGGTCGAGCGAACCGAAGCTGATGATGGGGTCGTTCAGCCTGAACCACCCGAAGTACTCGTTGCAGTGCATGGGCCCCGACTTCTCGCTCGTGCTCAGCGGAGACCCCGAGAAGCCGCTCACGGGCGTGGCCACCTGGCGCGGCGTGCGGTACCCGGTGAAGACCAGCTTCGACACGGCGGAGAAGGGCAAGAGCCCGCACCTCGGGTTTCACGTCGAGAGCGACGAGGGCTGGCTGTCGTCGTCTGACATTCAGGGCGCCACGTGGATCTCGACGCGCATGAGCCCGGAGGCGCGCGAAGCCATCGTGCTGGCGAACTTCGGCTGGGCCTCACGCCGCAACGTGATCATGGACGGCGCTGGTTCGGGCTTCATGGTCCTGCGCTGAAGAAGCGACGAGCCTCGAGACCGGAGCGCGCTCACCGCGAAAGGTGGGCGCGCTCCTCGTCGTTCACGCGAGCTGGGCGGGGTCGAGGCTGGTCGGCTCGAGACGTTCACCAACCCTCAGCTGCACGCGGCTGCCATCGACGACGAAGAACTGCGCGAGCTGAAACTGCGCGTCTCGTCCGAAGCGGGCCTTCGCGGTGCTGGACTTCACCCGGGTCGAGAGCACGCCGTCGTCGTCGATTCGAAGCGCGGCCACGTCGAGCCACTCGGCGGTGCGATCAGACAGGCGAACACTCAGGCGATCGCCCTCCGACAGGTCGACGGCCACGATGCGAAACGGAGCGTCTTCGACCTCGATGAAGCACCAGTCGTTGCCGAAGTGCAGCGTCACCTTGCCGTCGGGCTCGACGCGCAGGCCCTTGTTGAAGGCCTCGATGATGTTCGGGTGCTCGATGCGCTCGCCGTCGTGCCACCAGCGGAACTCACGGTCGAGCCGAATGCCGCTGTCTTCCCGGGTGTGCCACTTCTTCGGCTCCATCGACGCTCCTTCGCTCACGGCGGGTCATGCCGTGGTCATGTCGACGGCGCATGGGCCCTGCCACGCTCCGGCAACGCTTCACCAGCCGCGGACCAGCTCGGTGTAGCCCCTGAACCCGAGCGCGCCCCAGAAGTTCACCAACACCCCCAGCGCCAACAGCGCGACCGGCAGCGCCTTCTTCAGGTTCCACGCGCCCACGGCGAGCAGCAGCAGCAGGTACGGCGTGTAGTCGATGGAGAACCGGAACCCGAACTGCGCGTAGCCGGTGTTCTGGTAGAAAAACCCAGGCAGCGCGCACGCGGCGACCGTCACCCACAACGGCCAGTGCAGCCGCGGCTTCTCTTTCGGCATCACCAGCAGCACCAGCAACGGCAACGTGAGGAACAGCGACATGCCCCACGGCGAGTACTCGAGCTTGCCGTTGACGAACTTCGGGAAGAGCAGGAACGCCGCCTCGAGGTTGCGAGACAGGTACGTCGGGTGGAACAACCCGTACGTGTCGATGTCCTGGTTGACGCGGTTCTCGAAGAAGAACCGGTGACCGAACTCGGCGATCGACCCGAAGCGCGTCTGGTTCATCACCATCGCGATGATGGCCAGCGGCGCCGCGCCCATGAGGAACGGCTGCAGCTTCGACTTGAAGACGCCACCCGGCTTCGAGAAGAACGCCGTGAGCTCCTCCATGCGCTTGCCGGGCGTCGGCGTGACGGCCTCCATGAAGAAGAACACGCCGGTGAAGAGCAGCGGCGTGCGCGTGAGCACCGCCATCGACCAGAAGACCCCGGCGAGGAGCGGCCTTCGCGCACCCACCGCGTTGCGCACGTACAGGCACGTCAACGCCACGCCCATCACCTCGGCCGAGAACCACACCTCGCCGCGAATCGACGCGTAGAAGAACAACGTGCCGAACCCGAGCATCAGCGCGAGCGCCGCGTTCTCCATCTCCTTGCGCGCCGTGCCCTCGTGCTCCGACAGCAGGCGCAGCACCGAATAGAAGAGCGCGATGGCGAGGGCTCCGATGAAGACGCCAAAGCTCGTGTCGTTGAACTGGTACCCGTGCACCACCACGAACGGCGTCATCACCGCCGAGGGGAACATGGGGAACGACGAGTACCACTTGTCGGTCATCGTCAGCGGGCGGGTGCAGCGCTGCTTCACGCCGTTCACCTCACGCACGCACGCCCAGTCTTCGAAGTTGGGCAGCACCTCTGGGTCGATGTCCTGCCGGCCGTCGAGCCAGGCCTTCGCCTGGTACACGAAGTGCGGCGCCGCGCTCTGCCGAAGAAACCGCTGCCCCGAGAACATCGCGAGGGTGAAGAAGGACACCACGAACAGCACCAGCTCGACCCGGTAGGCCTGCGCCCAGACCTTGATCGCGGTCGTGGTGGCGCCGGGCGCCTGTGGAGCTTCGGGAGTGGCCTTGGCCGCGTCGCTCATGAGGGCCGCTTTTGTGCCGGTTTTCCCCGACGCACAACGGGGGAGTTCCGCCTGAGGAAGGTGATGCGCCCGGGCCCCTCAGCCGCTATGAGCCGCGCGCTCCCATGGCCGCAGCGCTCATCGTCGGAATGAAGGTCAAGTACCTGCCTCAGCCTGAGTGGGGCACGGGTCATCTGTTGAGCCTTGAAGACGAGGGCATGAAGGCCGTCGTCGCGTTTCCCGCGCGAGAGAACGGCGCTCCGATTCTGGTGACGACGCGTGGTGGCGCCCTCGTGCACACCGCGCTGTCGCCCGGCGACGGCGTTCGCACGGCGAAGGGCAAGGTCGGGGTCGTCGTTCGGGAAGAAGAGGGCGGCCGCGGCCTGCGCCGCTACGTGCTCGAGCTCGACGACGGGTCGGAGACCGAGCTGCCCGAGACCGAAGTACGCGCGCTGCCTCCGAAGCCCGACCTCGTCGCGATGATGAAGGAAGGCCGCATCGCCGACGGGAAGAACTTTCTGCTGCGTCGCGCCACGCTGAAGCTCGACGACGAGCGTCGCAACGACGCCTTCGGCGCCCTGCTCGCCTCGCGCGTGATGGTGAAGCCGCACCAGGTCGGCGTCGTGCAGCGCGTGCTCTCGTCTCGCCGGCCGCGCTTCGTGCTCGCCGACGAAGTCGGCCTCGGAAAGACCATCGAAGCCGGCATGATCTTCTCGGCGCTGCGGCTGGCTGGGCTCGCCAAGCGCGTGCTGGTCGTCGCGCCGTCGCACCTGACCGTGCAGTGGCTCGTCGAGCTCTTCCACAAGTTCAACCAGCTCTTCACCCTGATGGACTCGGAGCGCCACGAGGCCTCGCTCGACGAAGCGCCGACGCTCAACCCGTGGGCGCGGTTCGATCTCGTGGTCACGAGCCTCGAGCTGCTGCAGCGGTCGGAGCAGTTTCGCGAAGAGGCCGGCGCACCCGAGGCCTGGTGGGATCTCGTCATCATCGACGAGGCGCACCACCTCAAGGGCGAGAAGGCCTACGAGGCCGCCCAGGCCCTCGCGAAGAACTCGTACGGGCTGTTGCTGCTCACGGCGACGCCGATGCAGCTCGACCCCGGCGAGTACCAGTCGCTCCTGTCGCTGATCGACCCCGTCACCGCGCCTTCGGTGAAGGAGTTCGAGTCGCGGCTCGCCCGCCAGGAAGAGCTCTCGAAGGCGATTCGCGCGCTGCTCGAGGGCAAGAAGGCCGCGGCTGCGGTGAAAGAGCTCGCCGCCCGCTTTCCGAAAGACGAGGCGCTGCAGGAGATCGAAGACCCCGACGAGATGCTGATGCACCTCGCCGAGACGTACTCGTTGTCAGACCGGCTCATTCGCAACCGCCGCGTTCGCGTGGGTGGCTTCAGCGCCCGAAAGCTGCACGTGCACCCGGTCACGCTGCAGGCCGACGAACTGAAGGCCCGGCAGACCGTGCTCGACGCGCTCGCGAAGGACGGCACGGTGCACGGCGCCGCGCTGGCCAACCTCGTGCGTCGCCTCGAGTCGTCGCCCGCCGCGTTCCAGGCCGCGCTCTCGAGCAACCGCGCGCTGCAGGGCCTCAAGGTCTCGCTGCCCGATCAAGACGCGAAGTTCACCGCGTTCGTGAAGGTGCTGAAGGACATCTGGGCGAAGGAGAAGAACGCCAAGGTGCTCATCTTCACCGAGGCCCGCGACACCCTCGAGCGGCTGCAGAACCGGCTGCGGCTCGAGCACCTCGAGGCGCTCGGCTACCACGGCGATCTGCCCATGGTGGACCGCGACCGCCAGGTGGCCCGCTTCCGCGACCCCGACGGCCCGAAGCTGCTCGTCTGCACCGAGGTCGGTGGTGAAGGCCGCAACTTCCAGTTTGCGCACCACCTCGTGCACTACGACCTGCCCTGGTCGCCCGCGACGGTGGAGCAGCGCATCGGCCGCCTCGATCGCATCGGCCAGACACAGAACGTCGACATTCACGTGTTCGACGTCGAGGGCACCTTCAGCGCAGACGTGCTGGCGGTGCTCCGTGACGCCGTTGGCGTCTTCGGCGAGACCGTCGGCGGCCTCGACGCCGTGCTCGAAGAGGTCGAGCCGAAGCTGACCGAGCTCGCGCTGGCGCCCGCGAAGGACCGCGCCGAGTACGTGAAGGAGCTGAAGGACAAGGTCTCGGCCGCCCGCAAGCAGGTGAAGCAGGCCTACGACCCGCTGCTCGACCTGCGCAGCTTCGACGAGGTCGCGGTGACCGAGCTCGTGGAGCGCGCCGAGAAGCGCATCGATCACGAAGCAGGTGACGACGAGTCGCTCGACGATCGCCTGCTGGGCCTCGCGCGCGATCTCGACGAGCGCCTCGAAGAGAACATCACCGAGCTCGGTGAGCGCCTCGGCATTCGCGTCGACACGGACCAGGAGGTCGACGCCTTTCAGGCCGCCTTCCACTTCGGGCACGCGCTGTCGGTCGAGGCGCTGCCGGGCTTCGACATCACCGAAGAGCGCACGGTGCTCGGCACCTTCTGGCGCGACACCGCCGTCGAGCAGGAAGAGATCGAGTACTTCGCCACCGGCCACCCGCTCGTCGAGTCGCTGTTCGGCTTCGTGAAAGACGGCCCATTCGGCCGCAACGGCGCGCGCTTCATCGACGTGCGCACGCCCATCAAGGCGCGCGGCCTCGAGGTGCTCTTTCACGTCAACCCGCCCGAGCCAGCCGACACCACGCCTGGCGCGAAGGTGCCCTCACGTCAGCTCGCGCGGTTCCTCGACTCGTCGCTGCTGCAGGTCGCGATCGTTCGGCACTCCGACGGCAAGCCGAAGGTCGATCAGAAGCTGCTCGAGGTGCTCAACGGCTCCGACGGCAAGTCGCTCAAGGGCAACGAGGTGATGGCGGCGTTCCCCGAGCTGCCTGGCTTCCTCGACGAGGCGGTCGCGCTCGCGACGAAGACGGCCCAGACGCAGCTCGAGAAGATGAAGGTCGGCGCGCAGATGGCCATCGAAGACGAACGCGATCTCTCGATGATTCGCATCAAGCTCGCGCTCGAGCACCAGGGCCTGCCGCCCGAGCGCGTCGAGAAGGCGCTGCTCACCGAGCTCAACGCCTACGACTCGCTGCTGCAGGCGCTGGCGGGCGTGAAGGTGTCGATGGACTCGGCCTGCGTGTTCATCATCAACCGGTGACGTGAGAGCCGCCGACCGCTGAGCGGCTCTCAGCTTCGGAACGGCTTCAGCGCTCGCGAGCGCGCTCGATCTTGAGCGCCTTCTCACCGTGCTGCTTGCCGCCGAGCGACTCGAAGCTGGCGATGTCTGCGTCGGCGACGTGAATGTACGAGTAGCTGCCGCGCAGCTCGGTCTTCTTCACCTTGCCGGCCGGAGCGCCCAGCGCCTCGAGCGCCGCAGGAATCGCGCTCTCTTCGGCCACGCCGTCCATCTTGCCGAGGTTGATCCACAGGCGGGCATGCCCAGGCTCGACGGGCACTTCTTCGCGGGGCTTGCGCTCGCGACGTTCGCCGCGCTCACGCCGCGGGCGGCCTTCACGCGCAGGGGGAGCCGCTTCGTCGGTCGAACCACCGGTCGGGTCGTCGATGGGCGGCAACGGCTCACCACGCTGCAGGCGCTCGAACAGCTCGCGGTCCGAGAGCTTGGCGCGGCCCGGAACGGCGGCCACGGTCTGCGTCGGTGTTCCCGCGGCGGGCGTCACGGCGTCATTGGCCGAGCCGCTCTTCTGCATCTTCTCGAACAGCTCGCGATCCGACGCGCCTCCCGAGCGGCGCGGCTCGGCTGCGACGGCAGGCGCCCCTTCGGGCGACGTCTGGTGCTCGTCACGTGGCGCACGTTTGCGGTCGTCACGGTCACGCCCACCACGGCCTTCACGGCGCTCACCGCGGCCACCACGCTCGCCACGGCCACCTTCACGCTCGCGACGCGGCGGGGGCGGCGCTGCCTCGGGAGCCGCAGCCGCTTCTCCACCCTCGGTGTGCTGCGCCTTCTCCATGCGACGGTGCGTGAAGAAGTTCTTGAGCAGGAACGCGATCAGCTCTTCCGAGTCGGGGCGCTGCTTGATGCCCGACGCGAGCGCCAGGTACGCCTCGTAGACCGACCCCGACGCCGCCTCTTTGAGCTCGCGCACGTGGCGCTCGGTGAACAGCGTGTTGGCCTGCTCGGCGGTGGGCATGGTGCGGGTCTCGAAGGTCACGTTGTATTTCTTCTCGAGCGTGGTGAGCGTCGCGAGCTCGCGACCTGAGGTGATGTTGAGGGCGACGCCCTTCTTGCCGATGCGGCCAGTGCGACCGACGCGGTGCAGGTAGACGGCCGCGTCTTCGGGCAGCGAGTAGTTGATGACGTGGCCGAGGTCGGAGATGTCGATGCCGCGCGCCGCGAGATCGGTGGCGACCATGAAGGCCACCTCGCCGCGCTTGATGCGGCCCATCACGCGCTCGCGCTCCTTCTGCGGC
>JAEUJR010000585.1 GCA_016793585.1 Archangium sp. | reverse complement strand
CCGGAGCCGACGCCGAACGTCTCGAGCGCGAGCCTCGCGGCGTGCCGCACCGACTCGTCGTTCGCGAGCCCGAGGTAGTCGTTCGACGAGAAGTAGATGAGCGATTGCCCGTCGACGCGCCCGACGGGGCCCTGAGCCGACTCGAGCGGTTCGAGCCGACGCGCGAGTCCCTTCGCCTGGAGCGCGCTCAGTTCCTGCGCGCTCCACTCGTCGACGAGGCCCATGATTACTGCTGTACCGGTTTGTCGGTGGAAGGCTCGAGCGGCTTGACGCCGGCCTTCTCGAGGAGCGCCATGTCGGCGGCGAACTCGGGGTTCGAGGTCGTGAGCAGGCGGTCGCCGAAGAAGATGCTGTTGGCGCCGGCGAGCATGCAGAGCAGCTGCGCCTCTTCGCTCATCTGCAGCCGGCCGGCCGACAGACGTACCATCGACGCGGGCATCAGAATTCGTGCGGTGGCAATCATTCGCACCATCTCGGTGGTCTCGACGCGCTTCTGCTTCTCGAGCGGCGTGCCTTCGACGGCGACGAGCGCGTTCACGGGCACCGACTCGGGGTGCTTCACCTGGTTCGCGAGGGTGACGAGCATCTCGCAGCGCTGATCGACCGTCTCACCCATGCCGATGATGCCGCCCGAGCAGACCTCGATGCCGGCGTCGCGCACGAACGAGAGCGTGCGCAGGCGGTCCTGGTAGGTGCGGGTCGAGATGATGTCGCCGTAGTGGCTCTCGCCCGTGTCGAGGTTGTGGTTGTACGCGTCGAGGCCGGCAGCCTTGAGCCGCTTCGCCTGCGTCTCGGAGATCATGCCGAGCGTGCAGCACGCCTCCATGCCGAGCGCCTTGACGCCCTTCACCATCTCGAGCACCGAGTCGAACTGCGGGCCGTCTTTCACTTCGCGCCAGGCGGCGCCCATGCAGAAGCGCGTGGCTCCGGCGTCGCGGGCTTCCTTCGCCGAGGTCAGCACCTCGTTCACCTGCATCAGCTTCTCGGCCTTCACGCCGGTGTCGTGACGCGCGGCCTGGGGGCAGTACGCGCAGTCTTCGGGGCAGCCGCCGGTCTTGATGGAGAGGAGGCTGCAGAGCTGAACCTTGTTCTCCTTCCACACCGCGCGGTGGACGGACTGCGCGCGATAGACGAGATCCATCAGCGGGAGCTCGTAGAGGGCTTTCACTTCGGCGATGGTCCAGTCGTGGCGGAGCGGAATTTCGGCGGGCGGAGTAGGGCGCTCATGGCCGGTGTGGCCGTGGCCGGTGAAGGTCGTCATGGGTGGCGAGGCTCCAGAGAGACGAGGAATTCCAGCGCGATAGGGCCGGATCGGAGCCTTGTCAACCTGTCGCGGAGAGTTGGTTGACCAGTCGGGCCGGCTTCCGCGACACGACGTGCAGCTCACGACGAAGGCGGAGCAACCGGCCCAGCTTCGACGTGACCCAGTACATCGCGAACCTTGGCCACTCGACGATCGGGTTCGCGTTGCGTCGGAACACCGCCTTGTCTTCGTGCATCACCTCGAACCCGCACCGCGCCAACGCCAACCGCAGCGTGCTGCTCGAGAAGTACACATGGTGCTGCCACCCACGCAGCTCGGGCCGCAGGTCTCTTCCCACGCGCGGCATCAACGCAATCTTCCACTTGTCCGCATCGGGCACGACGATCAGCACCGAGCCACCCGGCCGCAGAATGCGGAACAACTCCTTCAGCCCCGCGAGCGGGTCGGGCACGTGCTCGAGCGTGTGCTTCAACGTCACGATGTCGACCGACTCATCGGCCAACGGAATCTTCGACAGGCTCCCCAGCTCGGCGCGAAAGCCCTTCTCCCGACACAACCCCACCGCGAACTGCGAGATGTCGACACCAATCGGCTCGAGCCCCAGCCGCCTTCCCGCCTCGAGCACGTAGCCGGCAGAGCACCCCACATCGACCACCACCTTCGCGTCGGGCGTCACCACCAGACAATCCCTCAACTGTCGCATGCATTTTCGAACGCGATGCCCCCAGCGTTTGAGAAACCCCGCGCGGTTGTATTTGAAATACTCGTCTTCGTAGCCGACGCCGAGCCGCTCCACCTGCTCCGACTTGTAGATGAGCCCGCACCCGCCGCATCGCACGTAGACCAGCTCGGGGAACTCGATGAGCGGCGCCCTCACATGGCACTCGCACACGGGACACGCCGTGAAGAAGGGTCGCCTCGACATGCGCGCGCCCTTCGCAAGGCCTGTGCCGCCACCGTCTCCGAGGGAGCCGTGACATCACTGTCGCGAGTCGAGCCTGCCGAAGCAGGGCACACGCGTCAGGCTGCGGAGTAAGAAGCCGCTCCATGCAGACCGTGCCCATCACCCACGTGCTTCACCGTGACACCCTCGCGATGATCGTCGGCGGCAAGACCTTCGCCCGCGGCGAGGAGTGCTTCGGCGAAGGCCGCGTGCTCGGCGTGCAATCGGCCGGAGGCGAGCTCGCCGGCATCGTGAAGCCCGCCGAGACCGGCCGCAAACCGTACGAAGTTCGCATCTGGGTGCGCGAAGACGGCCTGTCGTTCGACTGCACGTGCCCCATCGGCAACACGCGACAGATCTGCAAACACACCGTCGCCGTCACCCTCGCGCACCTCGACCAGGAACGCCGCCGCGCCGAAGCCGAGCTCTCGCACCTCAAGGAGAAGCTCATGGACCTCTCGTTGCGCGAGCTGATGGAGGGCCTGCTCTCCCGCGCCCGCACCGAGCCAGCGCTGCTCGCGGCGCTCCACGAACTCACGGCGTGATCGCCGACAAGCCGCGCGCTCGACGAACCTTGTGAGTGCGTTCCCGCGGTGGAACCGTGCCTTCACCAGGAGGCACCCATGACTCGACTCGCCGCTGCACTGCTGCTGACCCTCTCCATTCCTTCGGTCGCCGAAGAGCGCGACGTCGACGGCAGCAAAGACCACCCGCTGCTCACCCGCATGCCGGGCTACTTCATCTCGAACTACGAGCAGAAGGAGTGGGACGCCTTCGACTGCGCGTACTGCACCGGCGCTGACGCGAAGTGGGAAGGGAAGCTCACCCGCATCGGCTACGCAGTTCAGCCCAACGGACGACAGCTCTCGATGGTGCAGATCGCCCGCAACTACGAGGGCGCACTCAAGAAGGCCGGCGCGAAGATTCTCTCGGCCGAGGGCAACACCACCGTCGCGAAGCTCGAGAAGGGCGGCGCGAAGACGTACGTGCAGGCCGGCGCGTTCAACGAGGGCTCCATCTACGAGCTGGTCATCGTCGAGACGAAGGCGCTCGAGGTCGAGGTCGTCGCCGACGCCGCCGCGCTCAAACAGGGGCTCGCCGCCGAGGGAAAGATCGCGCTGTACGGAATCTACTTCGACACCGGCAAGGCCATCGTGAAGCCCGAGTCGGAGCCGACGCTCGTGCAGGTGACGAAGCTGCTGAAGGACAACCCGGCGCTGAAGCTCTTCGTCGTCGGTCACACCGACGGCACCGCTTCGCTCGAGGTGAACCTGAAGCTCTCGGCCGACCGCGCGGCCGCGGTGGTGGCTGCGCTCGCCGGGCGTGGCATCGACGCAGGCCGGCTCAAGGCTGCTGGTGTCGGTCCCTACAGTCCCGTCGCGACGAATCGTGACGACAGCGGTCGCGCGAAGAACCGGCGCGTCGAGCTCGTCGAGCGGCCGTGACGTCAGGGCGGGCTGGCGCGGCGGGCCTTCTCACGTCTCGGCCCAATGAACGCGTCGAACGCCTCGGCCTCTTTGCGGTGCTTCGAGAACCAGACGTCGGCCGCGGGGTCGCTCGCAGCGCGGCGCAGCTCCCACAGCGCCGCCTCGAGCACTCCAGCCTTCTTCGCCTCGAAGAAGAGCGACGACGCTGACTTCAGCAGCGCACGTTTCGGGTCTTCTCCCGCGAAGTCGATGAGCCCGCGCATGGCGTCGACCAGCTGCTCGCTCTCGCTGAGCTCCTTCTTCGTCACGCTCGCGGCCATCATCAGCCCGACCACCATGTCGTTCTCGTTCGAGACGGTGATGGTCACGTTCTTGCCGTCGACCCGAACGCTCCGCCACAGCAGCTCCTCGAGCGAGCGCGCGGCCGACTGACCCCGCTCCGACCGCGGCTCGAGCAGCACGAAGCGCATCTTCGTGACGACCGCCTCGGTGAGCCGGTTCATGTCGAGCGAGAGGATCGACAGCGTGCGCCACACGCCAGGTCGATTCGGCTCGGCCTCGGCGCAGCGCAGCAGCTCCTTCTCGGCCTCGGCGTTCTTCCGCTGCATCGCCAGGTTGATGCCGAGGTTGAAGCGCAGCTCGCCGCTCTTCGGGAACGAGGCCACGCCCTTGCGAAACCACGCTTCGCCCTTCGCGAGCTCCCGCTTCGAGTCCCAGAGTGAGCCCAGCATCGAGTACAGCTCGGCGTTGGGCTTCTTCATCACCTTGAGCTCGCTCTCGACGAAGCTGATGAGCTCGTCGGGGCTGGTGCCTGCGGCGTTCATCGACAACGAGAGCTCGTAGACGATGAGCGGTTCGTGCGGCCAGGTGGCCAGCATCGCGCGGTAGACCGCCATCGCGCCGGCGTAGTCGCCTCCGTCGTGGCGCCGCAGGCCTTCGCTGAGCTGCTCCTGGTACTCGGGAGCGTCGACGGCTGGAGCGGCGAGCAGCACCACGGCGACGGCGAGCGCGAGCATGCGCGGGAGTGTCCCGGTTCCGCCGCGCGAGTGGAAGGGCTCAGGTGCTGGCGTCGAGCGCGTGGTTGATGCGCGCCAACAGGTCGCTCGCGGTGAAGGGCTTGGTCAGGTGCGGTGCGCCGCCCAGGGCGTCTCGACCCCGCGCGTAGCCCGTCATGAAGCACACCCGCATCGTCGGGCGTCGCGCGCGCCCCCGCTCTGCCAGCTGAACGCCGTCGAGGCCCGGCAACATGATGTCGGTGAGGAGCAGCTCGAAGGGCTCGTGCTCGAGGGCGTCGAGCGCCGCTTCGGCCGAGCCCACCACCCGCACCACGAACCCGGCGCGCAGCAGCACGCGCTCGACGCTGCGACGCACCTGCTCGTCGTCGTCGACCACCAGCACCCGCTCGGAGTGGCGCCGGGGCGGCGGAGCATGTGTCGGCGGGCTCGGCCGGTGCGACACCTCGGCTGGAAGGAAGAGCTTCAGCGTCGTGCCCTTGCCGACCTCGCTGTACAGGTGCACCGAGCCGCCGTGCTGGCGGACCACGCCGTCGACGACGGCCAGGCCCAGCCCGGTGCCGCGCTCCGCAGGCTTCGTCGTGAAGAACGGCTCGAACACGCGCGCTCGCGTGGCCGCGTCCATGCCCGCGCCGTCGTCGCTCACCGCCAGCATCACCCACGTGCCCCGCTTCAGCTCGTGCTGGCCCGCGATGGACTCGTCTGCCACCGTCATCACCTCGGCCTCGAGCGTGATGCGGCCCCGCTTCGCGCCGATGGCGTCGCGCGCGTTGACGATGAGGTTGGTGAGGGCCCGTTCGAGCTGATCGACGTCGGCCGCCAGCGGCGCCATCGCGGGCGCGACGCTGGTCGTCAACGTCACGTGCGCGGGCAGCAGCGGCGCCACCAGCTTCGTCACCGACGCGAACAGCGCCGGCACGTCGACGTCGACGCGGTTCAACACCTGCCCTCGCGAGAAGGCCAGCAGCTGCCGCGTCAGCCGGCTCGCGCGGTTGGCCGCCGAGCGCACGTCTTCGAGCAGCTCGACCGTGGGGTGCGGCCCCAGCTCGTCGATGGCGAGACCGACGTTGGTGAGGATCGCCACGAGCAGGTTGTTGAAGTCGTGTGACACCTCACCCGCCATGCGCCCCAGCGACTGCATTCGTTCGGTGCTCGCGGCCCGTGTCTCGGCTTCCCGGCGGGCGGTCTCGGCCCGCAGCCGCCCGATGACGACGGCCACCAGCGACGCCGTGTGCAGAATGAACTCGTACTCGGCCTCGGTGGGCAGCAGCACGCCTTCGGCCGCGTAGCTCGCGACCACGAGCGGCCCGAGCCGAGCGTCGCCGTCGAACATCGGCACCACGATCGACGTGCGGTTGCCGAAGAACTCGACCTGCTTCTGATCGGCGCGCGGCTCGAGCCGAAGGTCTGGCAGCACGAAGGGCTCGGTCGCCGTGATGGCGAGCTGCAGCAGCTCGTCTCTGCTGAAGTCGATGCCCCGCTGCTTCACGAGGACCGGGCTGTGCGGCGTGAAGCCGATGATCTCGAACGTCTTCCCGTCGGGCGGCAGCAGGTGCAGGTACGTGGAGCGGTACCTCGTGTTCGCGAGCAGCGCCTGCTGCACCTGCTCCATCAGCCCTTCGAGTGTTTCGACGCCATGGAGCGCTCGAGACAGCGTCAGCAGGGCCTGGGCCGTGGGCACCCCCTCACTGGAGCCGACCCGGCCAGCGCCCGCAAGCGCATGGGACGTCTTCGTTCGTCAGTACATGCGGCGAAGGCGCGCGGCGAAGAAGCCGTCGAAGCCCTCGGGCCCCGGCAGCGTGCGCAGATAGCCCTGCACCAGCGGCAGACCGGTCAGGCGCGGCGGCTCGGCGGTGAAGTCGGGGTGGCTGCGCAGGAAGAGCTCGACCTGATCAGCGCCCTCGGTCGGGTCCGTCGTGCACACGGCGTAGACGAGCAGGCCACCGGGCGCGACGTGCCTCTGACACGACTCGAGAATCTCGCGCTGCAGCGTCGCCAGGCCCGCGAAGTCCTTCTCGGTGCGGCGGTAGCGCAGCTCGGGGTGACGGCGCAGCGTACCCAGGCCCGAACACGGCGCGTCGACCATCACCACGTCGAACTCGCCCAGGTCGTCCGGCAACTTCGAGGCGTCGAGCGCCCGGCTCGACAGGCGCTCCTTGAGGCCCAGGCGGCGCGCTTCACTCTCGATCTTCGGCAGCTTGTTCGCGTGCACGTCGATGGCGAGCACCTGGTTTCGCTCGGCCGCGTGACACGCCTTGCCGCCCGGAGCCGCGCACGCGTCGAGCACCTTCGCGCCCTCTGGCAGCTGCGCGTAGACCCCGACGAGCTGGGCCGCTTCGTCCTGCACCTGCCACAACCCCTCGGCGTAGCCGAACAGGTCCTCCACGCGGCCCGGGTTCTCGAGCACGATGCCCACCGGAGAGGTCGACGCCGCCTTCGCGTTGACGCCCACGTCGAGCAGCTGCGCGAGCAATTCGTCACGCGTCGTCTTCGAGGTGTTCGCGCGAACGACGACGTTCGGCGGGTCGTTGTCGGCCTTCACCATCGACGCCGCGCGCTCGGGCCCGAACTGCCGCTGCCACCGGCGCACGAGCCACTCGGGGTGGCTCTCGGCGACCGCCAGCTTCGTCGCGTCGTCGCCCGAGGGCAGGGGAGGCGCCTCCATGGCCGAGAGCTTGCGCAGAATCGCGTTCACGAAGCCGGTGGCCCGCTCGAGGCCGAGCGACTTCAGCGCGTCGACGGTCTCTCCGACGGCCGCGTGTTTCGGGACCCGCATGTAGAACAACTGGTACGCGCCGAGGCGCAGCGCCGCGAGCACCTTGTCTTCGATGGACTCGAGCTTGCGGTCGGCCACGGTCGTGAGGGCGAAGTCGAGGGTCAACTGCCGTCGCGTCGCGCCGTAGCAGAGCTCGGTCACCAGCCCGGCGTCGCGTGGGTCTTTCGGTTGGAACTCGTCGAGTACCGTGTCGAGCACCACGTTCAGGTACGCGTCGGTCGCGGCCACACGTGAGAGCACTTGAATCGCGAGCGCCCGCGCAGACAGCGGCGCCTTCTTCTTCGGCGGCACCAGCGGCGCGCGCGTCTTCTTCTTCGCGGGAGGCGTCATGACTCGAGCTTCGCCGCGTAGGAGAGAATGACGTGGTCACCGGCCTTCGCGCTCGTCGACAACAGCAGCAGCACCTCTTCGAGCTTCGGGTCTTCGGCCGGAACACCGCGCTGAATGGCCGCCCATTGCGACCGGGCCCACTGCGCGAACGCCTCGGGGGCGAGCGTCTTCTTCAGGCGCGCCGTGATCTGATCTCGCACGAGGGCCCGCGTGATGGCGCCTGCGGGGCTCGGCTTCGCCGGCGCGTTTTCTGCCTTGCCGATCGACTTGCCGATGGTCTTGCCCTTGGCGACCGGTGCCGCGCTCGGAGCCGCCTTCCGGCCGATCGTCTTTCCGCGCGGCGGCGCGCTCGGCGTCGCGACTTCTCCTGCTTCGGTCGCTTCTTCTTCCTTCGCCTCGACCGGCACCTCTTCGAGCTTCGCGAGAGACGCGAGCGCCTTGAAGTAGCCGTCGACGCCGTGCCGGTGGAACTGCTTCTCGACGACGCGTTTGAGCGCGCTGCGGCCACGGGACTTCGCGTCGTGTTTCAGCTGCACCTCGATGCACGGAATGGCGAGCGCTTCGACCGCGTCGGCGATCGAGAAGCACACGGGCGCGAGGCCAGCCGGGTTCACGATGACGCCCGCAAGGCCCACACGGTTCTCGAGCAGCGCGTCGAGCAGCGCCGCTTCTCCGCTCGCCTGAAACGTCTCGACCGTCAGGCCGAGCGCTTCACCCTTCGTCACCAGCTCTTCGTCGAGAGACGACAGCGGCCGGCCGAGAACGGCCTCGAGGTTCAGCGTCGGTCCATGAAGCACGAGCACGCGGCGGGGCATGCGCGCGCTCTACCCGCTTCCCCGTGGTCACTCCACCTTCTGCGACGGGCCGAACGTCGGTCGCCGGCACCTCTGGCTCGAGGGTCTGCAGGAAGTACTTCTGCAGGTGGTACGCCGTTCGCTCCCACGCCAGCTTCGCCTCGTCAGAGAACGCCTCGGGCGCAGCCTCCCAGGTGCTGACGGCGAGCGGCTCTCCGGGCGCGAAGGGCACCAGCTCCTTCACGTTGTCGACGAGCGCGCGGCCCTCTTTGATGACGTCGACGGCCTCGAGCTCGGTCAGCTCGTCCTTCGCGACCATTTGCAGCACACCGCAGACGTACCGGGAGCAGGTCGCCGGCCGGTCGTCGTAGGCCGAGCAGCCCTTGCCCGTGTGCAGCACGCAGGGCTCGCCGAAGGTGCCCTGGCCGTTGCGCTCCTTGAAGCGCAGCTGCGGGTACTTCCCCAGCTTGGTCATGTCGTCGGGCATCAGCGTGACGGAGTTGAACAACGTTCCGTTGCAGCACATGCCGCAGCCTTCACAGAGGTCGATCAGAGCGGGCTCCGGGCGAAAGAGACGCCACGACGGAGCCCCTGCGCTCCCCTAACCCGAGCGGAGCGCGCTGCACAGCCCCCCACGTCACGAGAAGGGTCGGCTGCCCGGCTGCAGCTTCTTGCCGATGAGGAACTCCTGCGCGGTCATCACGCGTTTTCCTTCGAGCTGCACCGAGGTCAGCAGCAGCGAGCCTTCGGCGCACGCGACCTCGATGCCGGCGTGAGTCGCGGCCAGAATGGTGCCCGGCTCACCCTTCCCATTCGAGGCCGACGCCGCGTGCACCTTGAAGAGCGCGCCTTCGAGCCTGGTGAACGCGCCGGGCCACGGGGTGAAGGCGCGCAGGCGACGCTCGAGCTCGACGGCGCTCTTCGTGAAATCGAGCGCGCCATCTTCTTTCTTGATCATCGGGGCCATCACCACGCCCTCGGTGGGCTGGGCGATGGGTTGCAGCTCGCCCGCGAGGTAGCGGGGCAGGGCACGGCGGAGCACGTCTCCTCCGAGCAGCGCGAGCGCGTCGTGCAGGCTCGCAGAGGTATCGGTGGGACCAATGGGCAGCTCGGCGCGATCGATGACGGGCCCCGTGTCCATGCCTTCGTCCATGCGCATCAGACAGACGCCGGTCTTCGCGTCACCCGAGGCGATGGCCCACTGAATCGGCGCCGCGCCGCGAAACCGTGGGAGCAGTGACGCGTGCACGTTCACGCAGCCGTGCTTCGGCGCGTCGAGCACGTCCTTCGGCAGAATCTTTCCGTACGCGGTGACCACGGCCACATCGGCGTTCAGCGCGCGCAGCTGCTCCGCGAAGTCGGTGCCGCGGATTTTCACGGGCTGCAACACCGGCAGGTTCTTCTCGAGCGCGAACGTCTTCACCGCCGAGAACGCCATCTCCTGCCCGCGGCCCTTCGGCTTGTCGGGCTGGGTGACGACGGCGACGACTTCTCCGAGACCCAGACAGGCCTCGAGCGACTTCACGGCAAAGGGCGGCGTGCCCATGAACACGATGCGCGGCATGCGCACGCCTTACACCAGCTTCAGAGCCAGAAGACCGGGCGCTTCTTGTCGTTCATGAAGCCGCTGGCGCGCTCTTCCTTCGACAACTTCTTGTCGTCGAGCTCGAGGCCCGCACTGACCATCTTCTGCTTCATCAGCTCGACCGAGGTCGACACGTCCTTGCGAATCAGCGAGGCCATGCCCTGCAGCTTCGCGAGGTCGGCCTCGAGCTCACTCTGGTTCGCCGGCGGCGGCGTGGCAGCGAGCTTGTCATTGATGCTCTTCATCGCCTTCTCGAACGGGTCCGACGACGCCGTGTCCCACTCGGCTTCGAGGTGCAGGCCACGACCGACGCGACCACCCTCGTCATCGATGTCGTTGGGCTGCGCCTTGCGCGCCGACGGGTCGTACACGGAGTAGCGATCGGCCGAGATGATGAAGCCGTCGGTGTTCGACGGCATGTAATTGCCGTACTTGCTCAAGAGCGCGCTCGCGTCGCCGAGGAAGGCGATCTGCTGGTCGAGCTTGTCGGCGTATTTCTGCAGCGCCTCGGGGATCGGCTGGTTCGCGGCCTTGCGCGTGTCGAGCTCCTTCTGCACCTCGGAGCGCGTCGCCTTCACCGCCGACACGTTCTCGAACACCATGTGAGACCGGCGGCGCTTCTGCAGCACGATGGTCTTGGGCTCGAGCCGCAGGTTCTCGTCGGCGGGCAACGTGCCTTTGTCCTTCGCGAGCTTGTAGAGCATCTGCGCCACCTTCAGCGGGCTCGTGCCGTCGGTGTCTTTGCCCGTCTTGAGCAGCTCCTGCGCCTTCATCTCGTCGGCCGACCAGGTGCCCTCGAAGCGCTTCTCGAACTTGTGCACCGCCGACGACTCGCCGGTCACCTCGCGGCCTTCCTTCGCCTGAATCAGCACGCGGCGAACGGGGTAGGGCTCTTTGTCGTCGAAGCGAACGCGCGCACGAACCGAGGCGCCGGCCTTGCCGAGCGAGCCGCTGCGATCGTCGAAGTACGTCTCGCGGAACATCTCGTCCTTGTCCTGGAAGACCGCCGTGCCGTCGGGCTTGGTCTCGGAGATCTCGAGGTGCATCGGCATGGTGAACGCGTCGACCAGCGCCATCGCCTCGGGGTCGTCCCACTTCGGCTTGTGGAGCTTGTTGAAGACCTCGCTGCCGTTGGTGGTGCGGAAGATCTTGTTCGACCCGTCCTTCACCTTGAAGTCGGCCCACGCTTCCTGCTCCGTGCGGTCGCGCTCCCAGTCGCTGCCGATGGGCGTGGCGAGAATCTCGGGCCCGATGGTGGCCGTGCCCGCGACCTCGGCGACGTCGGTGACGCCTCCTTCGCCAGTGAGGTTCAGCTTCGTGCCCGCGGCTGCCTTCGTCGCGTAGTCGCTATCGATGCTGTCGAGCGAGAGCGCCTTCGCGAGCTCGCTCGTCGGCCGCAAGTCGAGCGTGAGGCCCTTCGCGTCGGAGGCCGCCGCGTCGTCGAGCGCGTTGACGAAGTCGTGGAAGGTGATGCCGAAGGAGTCGGCGAACTTCTTCGTCTGCTCGGCCGTGCCCGCGTGCTCGGCGAGAAACTTCGACCAGTCGTCGGCCGTGGCGAGCTTCACCGCTCCGGCAGGGCCTTCGAGCTGCACCTGAAGCTGCTGCGCCACCAGCTTTGCCGACGCCTGCGTCAGGTACGTGCCCGCCTTGCCCTTCTGGTCGAAGAGCTGCGTCGCGACTTCACCGGCCAGGAACTGACGCCCACGCTGGATCTTGATGGTCATGGTCTCTCAGAGTGTCGGACGATGTGGGGAAAGGTTGCGCACATTTCCTACATCCCGACGCGGTTTGTCATTTCGCGGGCTTGAGGCAGGTGTTCGTTGACCCGGCAGATGGGCGGGCATACGAGGCGGGCGGTTTCTCACACCCGTCTGGGGGTTCTCATGCGTTCGTTGCTCGCAGTGGCAGGCCTGGCGCTGATGCTCGTCGTCTCGGGGTGCAAAGGCGACCCGACGACGCCGGAGTACTGGTCGAAGCGCATCGAGGGCGCCAAGGGCAAGAAGGAGAAGCTCAAAGCCATCGAAGAGCTGCGCGAGAAGCACATGAGCCCGGCCATGCTGCCGATGCTGCACGAGCGCCTCAACGCCGAGAAGTCGGCTGAAGTTCGCCGCGACATCGCGCGCGTGCTCGGCGAGGCGAAGAGCGACACCAGCATCGACGCCCTCACCAACGCCATCGTCTTCGCGCCCGGCGACACCGACGAGAAGGGCCTCGACAAGGAGATCGCCAACGCGCTCGGCAACATCGGCAGCCCGAAGGCGGCCAGCACGCTCGTGAAGCTGCTCGGCGTGAAGGACAACTACACGGTGCTCGCGGCCATCGACGGGCTCGGTGAAATCCGCGCTCCCGAAGGCTTCGAGGCGCTCGACAAGATCGCCTCCGACGACACGCAGGAGACCTTCGTCACCAAGAAGGCCATCATCGCGCTCGGCAACATCGGCGACAAACGCGCCGTGCCCACGCTCGTGAAGGCGATGTTCAAGGAGCGCAAGGGCGTCAGCTTCTACCTCGAGGCCTCGTTCGCGCTGTACCAGATGGGCACGCCCGCCGCCGACGCGCTGCTGCCCGTGCTCGATGGCTCCGACAAGGCGATG
>JAEUJR010000549.1 GCA_016793585.1 Archangium sp. | reverse complement strand
GCGCGCGATGGAACTCTACCAGGGCCACCTCATCGCGTACTCGCTCGGCAACTTCGCGACCTACGGCCGCTTCAGCCTCGGCGGCGCGCTCGGAGTCTCGGTGATTCTCGAGGTCGAGCTCGGCGACGACGGGCGCTTCGTGACGGGGCGGCTGCTGTCGACGAAGCAGGAGGGGAAGGGTGTGCCGATGCGCGACGACACGAAGCGAGGCCAGAAGGCCATCAGCGAACTCTCGGCGCGCGACTTCCCGAAGACGGGCGTGAAGGTCAGTGACGACGGCGTGCTGTCGGCGCGCTGAAGGCCGCGGCTCGAGCCGGGCACCTGGAGCGCTCTCTGCAGTCTGGCGAACGAGTGGCGCGACGCACGTCGAGCCAGGTCGAGACGATGAGCTCGGGTGTCTCGTCGGACGCTCAACGGGCGATGACGTCGACCTGACGCTCGCCGAGCGGCTGCGTTCCACCATCGGAGAACGACAAGCGCAGGTTCGTCGTCTCGAGCCTGATGCGGGTGCCGGCGTCGGTCGCGGTCTGCTCCGCCACGGTGACGGTGCCGAAGACGTGCGTGATGCCTCCGTCGGCCCCGTGAAAGAGGGCGTAGTCGGTGAGCGCGCAGTCGGGCGTGCGGCGTGGCAGTTCTCCGGTGCTGACTGCTCCCGCGAACTCGATACCGATGCGGCCGCCAGCGTGCGCGACCGAGACATACGAGCCGGCGTCGCCAATCAGAAACGCCTCGTCTGGCCGCGCCGGGTTCTTTCCAGCTTCGCGCGCCTTCGCCACACCGACGTTGCCAATGGCCTGCCCGACGGCAGTGCCAACGCATTCGCCAATCTGGGACGCGTTGCAGGCAGAGACGAGGAGGAGCAGGGGAAGGAGTCGTGTCATGCCGGCGCCCGCAGCAACTCCGGTGCCACGGCGCGAAGCGCAATGTCGAAAGGTTCGGTCACTGCCTCAGCGTGAACAGCATCAGTCGCGGCACCGGTGTCGCGACTGATGCTGGACGGTGATCAACGCTGACGAGCGGGTCTCGAGCCCGCGTGAACCTCGCGCGCTGCCAACGGCGACGCGCTTCGTGGGCTCACTGTGTGACGCGAACGCCGAACGCACCGCGGTTTCTCGTTGTGAGCGGAGCAGGCGCAGGTGCGACGTCGTACTCCTCGACCACGAGGTAGTACGTGGTGCCCTGAACGACGGGCAGCGTGGTGGTCGTTTCGCCCTGAATGCCGTTGGGGTTCTGCATGGTGAGGCAGCTGCTGGTCGAGCAGGCGGTGAAGACGCCGAGGTAGAAGGCGATGGCGCGCTCGGGCATCACCTCGAACGTGGCCATGCCGGTCGCGGGTGGCCGGTGAGGTGGGTAGCCCGTGTTGAAGACACAGCTCGTGTACACGCCGACGATGGGCCTGAAGCCCGCATCGAAGCTGAGGTTCGTGACGTCGATGGTGAGCTCGCCCGCCGTCGGCACGGTGATGAGGTCGTTGCGTTCACTCGAGCCGGCGGTGGCGAGTCCGCAGGTCGTCTGGGTGTCGAAGCCAGTGCGCGTGTCGCCGTAGACGAGAGCGGGCACCGCTCCAACCGGCAGCGGGTTTTCGCAGAAGCCATCCATCGTGCCGGCGTCATGTCGAATGGGCGGACGATCGCGCAGCCGATGTCGACGCCGCCGTCCACCGCGGATCCGCCGGCCGTTGTTCCACCCGCCATTGCACGTCCGCCGGCCGTGGCAGTTCCGCCAGCCGTCGCAGTTCCACCAGCCGTTGCAGTTGTGCGCACGCGACGCCCGCCTGGCGCAGCGCCTCTTTCATGGCCGGCTTGTCGCGGCAGAGGAAGGTCGAGCGCACGCTGGTGCCGGGAATGCCGCAGCGCTCCCGCACCTTCGCCGCGCTCATGACGTGCGCCTCGACGACGGCCTCGAGCCGGTCGACCTTCACCTTCGACTGAATGAAGCGCACGGCGCGCTCGAGCTGGCTCCGCCAGCCGCCGCAGAGCCACCCGCACGACCGCCCGCAGTGGCTCCACCGCCCGTCGCAGTTCCACCAGCCGTTGCAGTTCCACCGGCCGTGGCAGTTCCACCAGCCGTTGCAGTTCCGCCAGCCGCTGCAGTTCCGCCAGCCGCCGCAGCGCCACCCGCACGACCGCCCGCAGTGGCTCCGCCGTCCGTCGCATTCGACTGACCACCCGCGCTGCCGCCGCCCGTCATCTGCATCGTGCCCGAGCCACAGTCGACTGCAGGGCAAGCCCGATGGCTGCGACAGCCAGAACCCGATTCGTCATCCGAAATCCCCCCAGAGAGGGTTTCGGCGTAGCCGAAGCCTCGTCGCCTACGCCTTCTTCACGAACTCGGCCTTCAAGCCCATCGCGCTGCCGTCGATGCGGCAGTCGATCTCATGGTCTCCGTCGACGAGCCGAATGCCCTTCACCTTCGTGCCCTGCTTGAGCACCTCGGACGAGCCGCGCAGCTTGAGGTCCTTGATCAACACGACCGTGTCACCATCGGCCAACACCGAGCCGTGGGCGGCGTTCACGACGCGCGCGACAGGAGCCGCCTCGATGACCTCCTTTGGCCACTCGTTGCCGCAGGTCGCGCACTCCCAGCGGTTCGCGTGGCTCAGAACATCGGTCATCGTGCAGACAGGACAGGCCGGAGCGCTCATGCCTTGCAGGTATCAAGGAACTCGAAGGCCCTCATCCACGGAATCGATGGTTCGGCTTCCCTTCCGGAGCGTCAGCGCACAACGTTCGGCCCGTGAGACTGCTCCCGCTCGTCGTGTTCGTGTTGGCTTCGTGCAGTGCCCCCTCGACCGTCGACGCCGGCGCAGGAGGTGGAGCGTCGTCGACCGGTGGTGGCGCGGGCGGTGGCTCTTCGTCAGGTGGTGGCACTTCGGCAGCGGGAGGCGCTGCGTCGGCGGGTGGCTCCGCCTCGTCGAACACGGGGCTCTTCGAGCGCATTCACGGCTGGAACCGCGACGTCTCGGCGTCGGCGAAGTCTCCGCGCAGTGACGCGATTCTCGCGGCACTCAACTCGTTCGGCGGTTGGGGCAACGGCAACAAGCTGCAGACCGACTTCTCGATTCCGCTCTTCTTCGCCGACGCGAGCACGCCGAGGCGCACCATCGTTCAGCCCGCTGGCCGCTACTGCTACGGCGGCACCGACTGCGAGACGCTGCCCATGCAGATGCCGGTGCCCGCGAACGCGAACATCGAAGGCGCCGCCGGCTTCACCTGTGACGTGGCGAACGAAGACTGTCACCTGCTCGTCGTCGAGCGCTCCGAGAAGAAGCTGTACGAGCTGTACAACACGACCGCCTCTGGCCAGTCGCTCGCGGCGCTCGGGGCCTTCGTGTGGGACCTGACGAAGCAGTACGGCGAGGTGCTGCGCGGAGAGCAGTGCACGTCAGCCGACGCCGCGGGTCTGCCCATCGCCGCGCTGCTGCCGACGGCCGATGAGGTCGCCGCTGGAGAAGTGCCACACGCGCTGCGCTTCATCCTCCCCAACCCGCGCATGAAGCGAGGCGTCTATGTGCGGCCGGCGACACATGCCGGAGACCCGACGAGCAACGACGCGAACGCGCCTCCGTATGGCGTGCGGTTTCGGCTGAAGGCCAGCTTCGACGAGACGACCTTCACTCCTGGCGCTCGCGTGATTCTGCGCGCGCTCAAGCGGTACGGCATGATCCTCTCAGACGGCGGCAACATCGCGCTCACCTTCGCCGACGACCGCACCACGACCGCGAAGTGGTCGCAGGTCGGCATCACCGCGCAGACGTTCAACGCGATTCGGGTCGACGACTTCGAGGTGGTCGAGCTCGGCGCCGAGATTCCACGCAACGCCGATTGCACCCGCGCGCCGTAGCGCTGTCGACCCGACCTTCTGGTGTGCCGAGCCTGGTCGCCTTCGACGCGCTCTCGAACGCCTCGAGGCTCGTCCTCGCGGGAGCACCAGCACCAACGGGGCACGCTTCCCTTCTGGTGCGGGTGTGAGAGACGCTGCGCCCGATGTCTTCCTCCACAGGCCCTGTGTTGTTGCTTGGCGCAGGCCGCGGTGAAGCGAGCTGCGGCATTCTCTACATCGCGGGCTACCTCCGTCGGAACGGTGTCGAGGCGTACGTTCGGCTCTGCGACTGGGACCAGACCGAAGACGAGCTCAACCGTTCACTGAAGCAGTTGATGGCGCACGTGAAGCCGGCCGTCGTGGGCATCAGCCTCAAGTGGTACCTGCACGTGCATCGGGCGCTCGTCATCGCGCGTGCGCTCAAGCGCATCGACCCGAAGGTGCGGGTGGTGCTGGGCGGAAACTCGGCGGCGCTGTGGTGGAAGGAGCTGCTGCAACACGAGGCGGTCGACGACATCGTCATGGGCGACGGTGAAGCGCCGTTCCTGGCGCTGTGCCGCGGAGACGCCGACGCTCCGAACCGCGCGCACCGCGGCCCCGATGGTGTGCCGGCGAAGGTGCCGTTCGGCTACGTGCAGACCGAAGCGAGCGCCGACGTGCACTACTCGCACTTCGACGACATCTTCCTCTCGAAGCTCGACCAGAGCGGCTTCTCGGGGTGGGTGGCGCCGGGCAAGGGCTGCGACCAGTCGTGCGTGTACTGCGGAGGCCGGCGCGCCGCGCAG
>JAEUJR010000489.1 GCA_016793585.1 Archangium sp. | reverse complement strand
GCGCAAGGCCAACGAAGAGCAGCTGACGGGAGCGGTGCTCGGCAAGGCCGTCACCGGTCGCAAGCAACTGCAGCTCGCCGCGAAAGAGGTGCGCTCGCGCGTCACCGACGCGGGCAGCCAGATCGTCATCGACGGCAGCACACTGCCCTCGACGCTCGATCACCTGCAGGGCAAAGAGGGCTGGTGGTACGTCTACCGGTTCGAGATCTCGGGCCTCAAACCCGAAGAGAAGCTCGTTCACCTGCTGCTCTACAAACACGGCGAGTCGTTCCGCGTGGTGCCGTGGGCCGACGGTGAGGGCATGGCCCGCGCGCAGGCGAAGGAGATCTCGGGCCGCACGCAGTCGGTGAACAGCCCGACGCTCGTGCACGAGCAGGCGATCATGGCCGCGAAGGACGAGATCACCCGCATCTACGAGAAGAAGAGCGTGCTCGAGTTCGACGCCACGCGAGATCGCGCCGATCGCTTCGCCGAAGACAGCCTGTTCTCGCCGCGCCAGCAGGTCGATCGCGCGCGCGCCGAGTGGGAGGAGGCTCGCCTCGCGGTGCTGGCCATCGAAGATCCCGCCGAGCGCGTGAAGCCGCGCGCGACTGCCGAACGCCTCGAGCGTGAGTACCGCCGCAAGCTGCAGCAGCTCCGCCAGGCGGAAGACACACGCTACGCCGAGAAGGACCGCACGCTGGCGGCGCAGGCGCAGAAGGCGAAAGTCGTCACCAACCGTACGCTCGTCGCCAGCACCTACTTCTGGGTGGAGTAGGCTTCGGTGCGGGAGGGGTGCATGACCCGCGCAGCGAAGATTCTGCTCTCGGTGCTGTTGCTGACCCTGCTCGGGTGCAAGAGCGGCAGCGACCGCATGAAGGAGCGCCAGAAGGCGCGCGAGGCCGAGAAGAAGGCCCAGGAAGACGCCGCCGAGGCGAAGCGCAAGGCGTCAGAGCCGAAGATCGACTGGGCGAAGCTCGACGAGTTCTGGGAGCCGCCCGGCGCGGTGAAGATCTCGTCGGGCAAGCCCTGCCCCGAGGGCTTGTGGAGTCTGTTTCCTGTCACGCCGGGTGAAGGCGCGGAGCAACAGGCGAACGAAGCCAAACGTGAGGCGCTGCTCGAGAAGGTGAAGGGCCAGACGTATTACGTGCAGCTCCGCCACGATCAGGGCGTCGAGCTGAAGAAGTACAACGCCAAGAAGAAGACGCTGACGGTCGAGGTCGAGGGGCTGGTCGAGTGCTTCGACGGCGCGGGCCTGCTGAGCGTCGCCTGGGGCGACCCCGCCAAGCCGTTCCGCCCGAAGGACGACGACGAAGACGACAGCAACCCGCCGCAGTCGGTGTGGCGTGCCCAGCCCCTGCGGTTCCCGATTCCCTTCGAGAGCGCGGCCGAGGCGAAGGCGTTCACCGAGAAGGCCGGCATCGGCACCATCGCGCGGCTCGTGTTCACGCTCGGCAAGCCCGACGTCGACTCGAAGTTCAAGAAGACGATGAAGCCCAACGGCGAAGAAGGCGAAGACAACCTCGACTGGGGCGCTGGGCGGCTGGTGCGCGTGAAGCTCATCGGCGCGCGCATCTCGACCGACTTCGAGAAGAACCTGCTCAGCGAGAAGCGGTACTGACCTCGAGCGCGTGAATGCGAGCCTTGAGCTCGTCGGTGAGCGGCGTCTTGTGGCCGGCGCCATCGAGCAGCACGATCACCGAGTCTCCTTCGGCGACGACGCGCTGCTGCGCTGCGCTCGTGAGCCGATAGCCCATCACGAAGCTCGTGGTGCCGAAGGACTTCGTGGTGGCCTCGACGGTGACCGTGTCGGGGAAGGTGACGGGTGCGCGGTAGTCGATGGTCGAGCGCGCGAGAATGGGCCGCAGCTTCGGGCTGCCGTCGAGCTCGATCGCGATGCCCAGGGCCGCAAAGTACGCGATGCGCGCCGACTCGAACCAGCGCAGGTAGTGCACGTTGTTCACGTGGTGAAACGCATCCATCTCGCCCCACTGCACGGGCAGCGTGAGCCGAACGGGAAAACGGCCAAGCGTCGTCATGTCGTGAACTCGATGCGTCTTCCGCGAGAGACTTCGAGCAGCTTCGTCATCGGGCAGTCGGTGCGCCGGAGCGGACACTCGAAGCAGCGCTCGATCACCCCACGCTTCAACGCCGCGCGAGCCGCAGGGTGCGCCCGACAGACGTGCAGCGTACGGCCCGCCAGCACCATCACGGCCTCGGGGTGGTTGACGAGGTACTCGTACTGATCGGTGTTCCACCGGCGGGTGCGGCGCGAGCTCTTGCGACCTTCGACGATGAGGCCGCGAACCTCGAGCGGCACCGAGTGCCAGACGACCGAACCATCGGGCTGCACCTCACCTGCGAGGCTGGTCTCTTCGCTGCGTTCGTCCCAGAGCGCGATGAACTCTTCGCGTGCGCGCGCAGACAGCCGCTTCCACCACGCTCGCGCCTTCTCGCGGCCCTCGTCGTCGAGGCCCGCCATCGCGGCAGCCGGCATTCGGCGCGCAGCTGCCATCGTCAGACCTTCAGGCGAATCGCGGCGGGGAGGATCGACACCTTGCACGGCAGCCGGCCGGGCTGCTCACCGTCGCAGTCGATCAACACCTCTCCATCGGCCTCGGCGATCAGCTCCTTGCACTGGCGCGTCGACGTGCCGGGGTAGTCGAGGTGCTTGCCGTTGTAGATGCCGCCCTGCTTGAAGATGAAGTCCGACAGCGTGTAGCCGCTCCAGTAGGTGACGTCGAAGATGCCGTCGCTCACGTCGGCGTTCGGAGTCACCTTCATGCCGCCACCGAAGAAGCGCCCGTTGCCCACCGCCACCACGGTGATCGGCAGCGTCTCGGCCGGCTTGCCATCGAGCGTCAGCTTCACGGCGTGATCGCGGTACTTGGTGAGCGCGCGCAGCGAGGCCAGCGAGAAGCCGATGCGCCCACCGAAGCCCTTCATCGCCGCCACCTCACGATCGACCAGGCCCGAGATGCCGAACGAGAGAATGTTCGCGAAGTACCGCGTCACCTGCTTTCCCTGGTGATCGACGAACTCGCACACCCCGACGTCGAACGGCCGCGTCTCTGGCGTCTTCAGCCTTCGCACCGCCTGTTCGAAGTCGGTCGACCACTCGAAGGTCTTGCGAAAGTCGCCTCCGGTGCCGCGAGGCAGCACCCCCAGCGCCGCGTTCGGGTTGATGGCCTTGCCGCCTTCGAAGAAGCCGTTGGTGACCTCGTTGATGGTGCCGTCTCCGCCAACGGCGACGATGCACTCGTAGCCGGACTTGATGGCGTGGCGGGTGATGTTCATCGCGTCCATCGGTTTTTGGGTGAACTCGACCCCGAAGTCGGACAACGAGCGCGCGATCGTCGCTGCCAGCTCACCCCAGCGCTTTCCCGTCGAGCCGTTGGCGCTCTTCGGGTTCACGACGAAGAAGGTCTTCATGGTTGGGTCACCCACTGCTCGAGAACACTGATCAGATCCATCGCTCGCCGGCCGGCGCGTTCGAACATTCGAGTCGACGTCGGGCAGCCCGTCACCAGGGCGACGTCGGCATCGTCGGAGATCTCGAGCGCCTGCCGCCGCGCCATCTCGACCGAGGTCTCGACCATCGTGCGCGGCAGCAGCCCGCCGCCACCCGCGCAGCCACCTTCGCGGCGCAGCGACGGCGCCTCGACGATGGTGGTAACGGCTCTGGCCAGCAACGCGCGGGGTTCGTCGTACAGCCCCAGCCCGCGCCCCAGATGACAGGCGTCGTGGTAGCCGACCCGCTGTGGCAGCGGCTTGCGCTCGGGCGCGTGCGGCAGGTTCTCGTGCAACACTTCGATCACCGTACGAATGCGCGTGGGCAGGCGAACACCGAACTCCGGGTAGAGCTTTCGGAAGGTGAAGGCACAGCCCGCGTCGAGCACGGCCACCTCGGGCGTCTCGACGAAGGCCGCAGCCACCGACTTCGCGTGCGCCGCGAACGCGTCGAACGAGCCCGCGGCATAGAGCGGGTAGCCGCAACACTTCGACGCCGACTTCGCGACGCCCATCGGAGCGCCGAACGCATCGGACACCGCGATCGTCTGCTCGAGCAGGCCAGGGCGTTTCACGAGCGTCGAGCAGCCCGGGAAGAGCGGATACCGGACCGGCCGCTGCGCCCGCCACGAGGCGACGAGCGAGCCGAGCTCACGACCGAAGGGGTTCTGCGCCTGCTGAAACGTCGCGAGCGTCGAGGCGGCGCCACGTGGTTGCAGCCCGGCCTTCACGGCCTCGCCACGCGCGGCGAACAACGTCGGCCCCACGTCGTTCTCGTGTTTGCAGAAGCTGGTGCAGCGCCCGCAGCCCGTACACGCGTGCACGGCAGCAGAAACCTCGACGTCGATGGGCTCGTGTTTTGCCACCACCTGATGGGCGGCCGACATCTTGCCCCACGCTGACAACGACTCGTTCTGCGTCGCCTCCGAGACGGGGCACGAGAAGCGACACGCCTTCGGGCAGTACGAACACGTCGACGTCGCCTGCTCGAGCCGGCGGTGATCGGTCACGGCAACCTCCCCAGCACTCGTGCGCGATCGAAGACGTCCTTCAGCGAGCGCAGGAGCGGGCTCGGGGGAAGGAACGAGCGCACGCCCACGCCACGCGCGATCACCGTCGAGAGCGAGACGCGAAAGAGCTCGACCGACGCGCCCTGCGCCAACGCGCTCGCCACGTCGGCCCAGGTGACCTCGTGAGCGACCCCATCGACCTCGGCCTCACGCCCCTGCCCTTCGAAGCGGCCCGAGGTCGACTCGACGCAGCGGCCGATCAGCGCCAGCTCACGCTCGAGCTGCCCTGCCGAGCCGCGCACCGTCACCTCGACGATGGTGCGGCCTGCCCTGCCCCGAACGACGACGCGGGCGAACGAGGCGCCAGCCGACAACGCCTCTCGAAGCGCCTCGAGCGCCTCGGCGTGGCTCGCGAACGAGTACAGCCGGCGCTGCTCGTCCGTGGGCAGCGGCATCAACCGCAACGTCGCGCTCGTCACCAGGCCGAGCACGCCACCTGCACCGATCAACAACGACGCGAGATCGGGCCCGACGGCGTGCCGCGGCCCGGGAGACGACGTGACGACCGCGCCATCGGGCAGCACCCCGGTGACCCGGAGCGCGAGCGGCTCCAACCGGCCGGGGATGATCACGCGAAACCCGAGCGCCGCGTCTTCCACCAGCGAGCCCACCGTCGCGTCCCACGCCGCGGGAGCCAGCGCGCCCAGCGTCAGCTTCTGCTGGTTCACCCGCGCCTCGAGCTCCCGCACGGGCACGCCCGCGCCGACGTCGATCGTCATGCTGCGATCGTCGATTCGACCGAGGCGATCGAAGCCGCTGCGATCGAGCGTCACCCCGTCGCCGAACGCGAGCTGGCGATCTCTGAGCACCATCAACGCGCTGGCGAGTTCGCGCTCCGAGCGCGGCCTCAAGACGAGGCCGTCACCCGAAGGGCGCGCGATCGATCCGAGTGACTCGAGCAGGGTCTTCACAGGCCGAGCTTTCCCGGGTTCATGATGCCATCGGGGTCGAACAGGCGCTTGAGCGTTGCCAGCGCGTGACGGCCTTCTCCCAGCGAGTCCTGGTAGGCGCGCGCCTTCAGCAGCCCGATGCCGTGGTGATGGCTCACGTTCGCGCCCGCGCTGGTCGCGGCGCTCAACGCCGATCGCCACAGCGCCTGGTAACGCTCCTCGATCGCCTCTTCGCTCGAGGCCGAGCCGACGAAGCTGAAGTAGAGCGAGCACCCCTCGGCGTACGCGTGGCTGAAGTGGCAGAGCACCAGCGCGTACGACGCCGCCGCGGCCCGAACGCGCTCGTACACGTCCTGCACGACGTCCCACGAGGCCGAGACCTCCATGGTGTCGACGAAGGTGCCCGACTCCATCAGCCGGGGCAGGCGGAAGTTCACGTCGTAGCGCTTGTGAAACCACTCCCGCGCCGGGCCTTCACCGAGATCGTGACCGCCCATCGACAGACATGCCGCCGCCGTCGCGCGATCTTCAGCGTCGGCGTGTTTCGCCTCGCCTTCGAACATGAAGACGAGCCGGCTCTTCTTCGCGAGGTGCGCGATGGGGTTGAGCAGCTTCGGCCGGCCCAGCGTCTGCGCCGCGAGCGTCTTGAGCAGGCCCGGCAGCACCGTCGCCTCGAAGCCCGATCGTCTCGAGGGGCTGCGATGGGTGGTCGCGGGGGTCTGTCGGCCGACCAGCGCCGTGTCGAAGGGGTCGTACAGACGCACGACCGCGGGCCGCAGGCCCTCGCGCAGCACCCGGCGAATGAGCTCGAGCCCACGCTCCACCGAGGGCACGTCGAACGCCCTGAACACGCGCGCCTCGGCCCGTGGGTGAACCCGCAGCCGCGCTCCGGTGAAGGCGCAGAGCGTGCCTTCAGACCCGATCAACAGCTGCGAAAGGTCTGGGCCGTCGAAGGGGCGCTCGGGCGTCTCGAAGCGCTCTCCGGTGCCGAGCACACCGCGCACCGACAGCACCATGTCTTCGATCTTGCCGTAGCGGGTCGAGAGCTGACCGGCCGAGCGCGCCGCGAGCCAGCCGCCCACCGTCGACATCGCGATGGAGGAAGGGAAGTGCCCCAACGTCCACCCGCGGGCTTCGAGCCGCCGCTCGAGCGTCTCGCCCATCACGCCCGCGCCGACGTCGACGCAGCGCCGCGTCGGATCGATCTGACCGATGCCGTCGAAGCGCTTCAGATCGAGCGAGAGCCCACCGTGCAGGGCGACGGTGCCGCCACACACGCCCGAGCCCGCACCGAACGGAATCACCGCGAGCCGACGTTCACGCGCGAGGCGAATCACCTTCGCGACCTCGTCGTCGGTGCCAGGCCAGATCACCGCGTCGGGCGGAGGAGGCGTGCGCCCCTGCCGCCGCCACACCATCGCCAGCGGCCACATGTCGCGCGAGTACGAGAGCCGATCGAGCTGCTTCGTCGAGAGCCTGCCCTGCACGATCGCCGACAACGCGGCCTGAGCGTCGAGCACCCCGGCGCGCGGGGGCGGGAGCGCATTTCCGGCGAGCGGCGCGATCGTCACGGCCCGGTGGTTCTACACGGCCCCCACCCGGACACGAGAGGAGATTGGCGGACGGCCACGGCTGTCCTACACGGGGTGCATGGCCTCGCGTCGCCGTCGCATCACCCTTGGCCTGCTCATGGTGTCGGCCCTGATCGTCAGCTCGGCGCTCGGCGTCGGCTGCGCGCTCTCGGGGCCCCGATGGGCTGGGCCGAAGTCAGAGCACTTCGACGGCGAGGCGTTCTTCACCCCCAACGGCCCGAAGATGCCTGGCGCGTTCGGCTCGCTCGAAGGCCTGTCGAACCTGCTCAAGTGGCAGGCGAACCGCGAACGCGGCCCGTGGAAGCCCTACCGCGAAGAGCCGTTCGGCCCACCGCCGCCACGCGACGTCGCGCCGGGCGCCATGCGCGTCACCTTCATCAACCACGCGACGACGCTCATTCAGCTCGACGGCGTCAACGTGCTCACCGACCCGATGTACTCGCGCCGCTGCAGCCCGACCGAGATCGCGGGCCCCGAGCGGGTGCGGCCTCCGGGCATTCGTTTCGAAGAGCTGCCGCGCATCGACGCGGTGGTGCTCAGCCACAACCACTACGATCACCTCGACGTCGCGACGCTCAAGCGCATCGCCGACACGTGGCCGCGGGTGCAGATCTTCGCGGGCCTGGGCAACAAGGCCTTCCTCGCGAGCAAGGGCCTCGAGAGCATCGAGCTCGACTGGTGGGAGTCGCGGCAGGTCGGCGACGTCACCATCACCTCGGTGCCCAACCAGCACTTCTCGAACCGCGGGCTCACCGACGCGAACGGCACCTTGTGGAGCGCCTGGGTGCTGGGCGGCCGCAACGGCAAGGCCTACTTCGGCGGCGACACCGGCTACGGCCCGCACTTCGCGACGATCGCCCAGAAGCTCGGCCCCATGCGGCTGGCGGTGTTGCCGATCGGGGCCTACCGGCCCGAGTGGTTCATGTCGGCCATTCACATGTCTCCGAGCCAGGCGGTGCAGGCGGCGATCGATCTCGACGCCCGGCTCGCCGTGCCGATGCACTTCGGCACGTTCAGTCTCGCAGACGACGGTGAAGACGAGCCCGTCGAGGCGCTCAAGACGGCCCTGCTGACGAAGCCCGCCCCCTTCAAGGTGCTGGGCTTCGGTGAAGGGGTCGACGTTCCGGAGGGAACGCCATGAAGCAGTGGATCGTGGTGGGAGCGCTGCTCCTGGTGATGGGCTGCAAACCCCGCGAGACCGAGGCCGGCCTGGTCGCGAAGGTGAAGATCGACCCGAACCTCGAATCGAAGTGCATGCAGCTCGAGATTGGCGCGAACGGTACCCGCCGCAACAGCGACCCCGTGCTGCTCGCAGAGAAGAGCCTGATCTACGTCGGCATCGCGCAGGGCACCTTCCCCGACCAGGTCGAGGTGCGCGCGCTCGGGTACGTCGACGAGGGCTGCCAGACGCGCGCGAAAGAAGAGAGCCTGCTGGTGAGCGCCACCTTCGACAAGAAGGCGGTGCGCGAGGTGATGCTGACGCTCCAGAAGGTGCTCCCGAAGAGCGAGACGAACTGCACCGACGGCCTGGACGACGACAAGGACCGCGCGATCGACTGCGAAGACTCGGACTGCAACGACAAGCCGTGCACCAGCTCGGCCCTGTGTCTCGTCTCGACGCGCTGCTCGAACGGCGCCTGCGGCGGGGGCGAGATGAAGGCGTGCCTCACCCCGCCCTCCACGTGTTTCCAGCCCTCGGGCGTCTGCTCGCCCAACGACGGAGCCTGCCGGTACTCGGTGGCCATGGCCGCGCAGTGTGACGACAACGACGTCTGCACCACGCAAGACAGGTGCGAGCTCGACGGTGGGTGCCGCGGCGCGCCGGTCAGCTGCGTTCAGAGCGGCAACGCCTGCCTCGAAGGAACCGGCAGCTGTGCCGATGGCGGCTGCACCTTCGCGCCGAAGCTCGACGCGGGCTGTGACGACTCCGACTCGTGCACCATCACCGATCGCTGCAGCGCCCAGGGCACCTGCTCGGGCACGCGCGTGTCGTGCCAGCCCACTTCGTGCCGCTCGTTCACCAACCAGTGCAACGCCGACGGCGGCTGCATCTTCGCGATGGTCGACGCGGGCACGAGCTGTGACGGTGGCGTCTGCACGCTGGCTGGAGACTGCCTGCCTCGCTTTCCCTACCAGCCGGTGAACTTCGACGTCACCGATCTGCGCGCCCCTCCGCCGATGCCGACGGTGCTCGACTGTGGAGAGACGACCATCGACACCAGCGCGAGCGGCAACATGCGCCTCGACAACTGGTGCCGCGGCCAACCCTTCGAGGCCACCGTGTTGCGTCAGGCCAACGGGCCCGAGGTGCTGATCGTCTCGATGTCGGGCCTCACGATCACGAACGACGCAGGCCTCACCATCGTCGGCAGCCGCCCCGTCATCTTCGCGGTGTTCGGAGACGTCGACATCACCGGGCAGATCGTCACGCGCGCCGGGGCCCCGCTCTGCACGACGGGAAACGGCAACGACGGCGCCTCGGAGGCGGTGGGCAACTCGGGTGGCAGCGGCGCGGGCTTCTCGACCACGGGTGGGCAGGGCGGAGCCGGATCTTTCACCTCGGCCACCTCGGCGGGTGGAGCAGAACCACAGACCGGGCCGACGCCGCTGCGTGGCGGCTGTCGCGGAGGCCGTGGCGGAGATCAGTCTGGTTCGGGCGCCGAAGGTGGCGGCGCCGTGCAGATCTCCGCAGCGGGCACGATGGCCATCAACGGGGTGATCGCGGCGCCAGGGCGTGGCGGCGCGCGCGGCACGTACCAGCTCGTCAAGGGCAAAGGCGGCAATGGCGGCGGCTCGGGCGGCATGGTCGTGCTCGAAGCGACGACGCTCGTCATCTCGGGCGGCGCAGTGACGGCGAACGGTGGCGGTGGCGGCGAAGGCGGCGGCATCGTCATCGGCGCCGACGGCAACCCGGGCGCCGATGGGGCGCTGGCCTCGACGACGCCTGCGAGTGGCGGCAGCGGCGGCGCTGCAGTCGGTGGTGAAGGGGGCCAGGGTGGTGCGCTCGGGCCACCCACGGCAGGCACGGGCTCGACGTCAGGTGGCGGTGGCGGCGGCTCCTCGGGGCGGCTCTTCTTCCGCGGGCCGGGCAGCTGCAGCATCGGGCCTCAGGTCGTCTTGAGCCCTGCGCCTGCGCCCGACGCCGGCTGCCCTTGATCGCCTACCGGCCGAGCGTGAAGCGCAGGGCGTCTTCGAGCCTGGCGTGCAGAAACCGGAAGCCCGACTGCTCGAGCACCGTGGGCTGCACGCGCTGACCCGCCAGAATCGTCGCCTCGGCCATCTCGCCGAACATGGCCTTGAGCGCGAACGAAGGAATCGGCGCGATCGCCGGCCGATGCAGCACGCTGCCCAGCGTCTGCGCGAGGCCCTTCGACGTCACCGGGTTCGGCGCCACCGCGTTCACCACGCCAGAGATCGAGTCGGTCATCAGCACGTGGTGGAGCGCGCCGATCAGATCTTCGCTCGAGATCCACGACAGCCACTGGGTGCCGGGCCCCGTCGGCCCGCCCGCCCCGGCGCTGAATGGCGGCAGCAGCTTCGCGAGCGCCCCGCCATTGGCCGTCATCACCACGCCGATTCGCATCAACGCCACACGAAGGCCCAACGCCTCGGCCGCGCGCGCCTCGTGCTCCCAGTCGATGCACAGGCCGGCGAGAAACGCAGCGCCCTGCTCCGATCGCGCGCCGACCGGCGAGGTCTCGGTCAACAGCTCGTCGCCCCGATCGCCGTAGATGCCGATGGCCGAGCCGCTCACCAGCACCGAGGGGCGGCGCTTCGCCTTCGCGATCGCGTCGACGAGCTGCCGCGTGTACGCGATGCGGCTGTCGACGAGCAGCTTCTTGCGCTCGGGGCTCCAGCGTTCGTCGGCGACGCCGGCGCCCGCGAGGTGAACGACGACATCGGCGCCATCGATGGCCGAGGCATCGAGCTGATCGCCCTTTCGGGCGACGCGCCGAACGGTGTGCCCGCCCGTGGTGAGAAACGGAATGAGCGACGACGCCAGCAGGCCACTCGCGCCCGTGATGGCGACGATCTTCGGCTGGGTGCCGGCAAAGTGCGCGTGCCGCTCGAGGTCGGCCAGCGTCAACGCGTGGCGATAGGCGAACGCGCTCTCGAGCTTGCCCTTCGCGAAGCCGCCTCCGACGAGCGAGCCGAGCGCGCCCATGGGCAGCTCGTACTCGATGTGATCGTCGAGCACCGAGCGGTTCGCCGAGATGGGGACGAAGCGGTGCGTGTGAACCCAACGCTGAAACGGCCCCGAGCGCATCTCGTCACGAAAGAGCCGGCCCTTCTCGTACGCCGTGTGCTCGGCGACCCACCGCTGGGCGACGGGCCCGACCTTCGCCTTCATGACCGTGCGGGCGCCGACCTCGAGGCCGCCGCTGCGCTCCTCGATCTCGACCGGGTCGAACGGTGGGTTGAGCCGCTCGAACGCGCCTGGCCGCTCGTGCCAGGAGAACAGCTCGTCGGCAGAGACCGGCACCTCGGTGCGCTTCTCGAAGATCGGCATGGCAAGCGGGAGTAACCAGCCCGCGCTCGCGACGCACGGGGCGATTCGCGACGAGTCGTGCCGCCGCGCGTCGGGCGCCCTGCTTGTGACGCGGCTCGCTGTTGGGCTAGTGCGTGCGACCTCTTTCGGGGCCCGGCCCGAAACTCTGGAGTGTCGATGTCACATCAGAAGCTGTTGGTGGTGGTGGCGGTCGTCCTCACCTGCGGGTGCGCGAAGCCTGGCGCGACGCTCGACACGGGAGCCGCTCCCGTTCGCATCGAGCCAGGCACGCCGCCCATCGATCTTCGCGCCGACGTGAACCGCAACGGCGTGGTCGACCTCGACGCGGCGAACGAAGACGACGCCGAGACCACGTGGGACTCGACCCATGGCGCGATCTTCTTCGCGAACCTCGACGACGACTCGGCGCGCTGCAAGGGCACAGACTCGGCGGGCCGCCCGCTGCCCGACGCCACGCTGCCTGACTGCAACGACGCCACCGACGAGGTGATCAACGGCGACGACGATCTCGCCGATCTCTCGTCGCTGGTGATCAAGGCGTGGCCAGAGGCGCCTGCCGGCACCGTCGCGCGCCTGCTGCTCGACCCGACGCCGGCCTCGAAGGTGCGGCTCTTCCGCGGCAACACCACCGCCGCCACGCCGCTCAACCCCGACCTTCCCCTCGCGCTCGCCGACCTCACGAACGGCGTGACGATTCTGCTCGAGGGCAAAGACATCGTTCGCAACATGGGTACCTGGGACGGCTTCGTCGACGTGACGCTGCAGGTGACGGTGCCCGAGAACAAGTACTGGAAGCCCGGCACGTACACCGACACCGTGCGGCTGCGCGTCGCCCCGGTGCTGACGTTCCACCACCTGCAGCCCGTCGAGACGGCCTACGCCTCGGCCGTTCCGCGCGACGCCGACTCGGTGAAGTTCCTCGCCGACGTTCGCACCGCGCTGATGGCCGCGAGCCCGAACATGACGCTCGTCACCGCCAACACACAGGACCAGTGGGCACAGGACTTCTTCGAGACCGGCTACGCCACGATGCCAGGCCCCAACGGTGCCCAGCGCGTGATGCGCGTGTTCTTCCGCTCGGCGAACATCGAGAACCCGTTCGACCGCAACTTCCCCATGCGTGACGCGGGCCGCATCGTCTTCACGCGCTTCCGCGGGAAAGACGTGGCCGGCATTCAGCAAATCGATCTCGGCAGCCCCGAAGACAGCCAGTCGCTCAACTCGTTCGGCAACTTCGAGACGATTCCCCCCTATACCAACGGCGGCAAGCATTGGCCGCTGGGCCGGGTGATTCGCGGCAGCATCACCGGCTTCGCGCCCGATCAGAGCTTCGTGTCGATGACCGAAGCGCAGCGGTACCAGGAGCCGTCGGTGAACGTCGACACCTCGTGGCTGCTCGTCGGTCACATCGACGAGACGATGTCGTTCCTCAAGGCGTCGACGCCCCGCGGGTGGATTCTGCTCGTCAACGACGCCCGCCTGGCGAAGTCGATGCTCGAGGCCGAGGTGGCGCGCGGCAACGGCGCGACGCCGATGTTCGTCGGCATGAACTGGATGGATGATCAGGGCAACGAGCAGCCCGCCCGCACCACCATCTCGGCGCTGCTCGCGAAGACCGACATCATGATGGCGAGCGCCGAGGCCGCGGTGAAGGTCGACGAGCAGCTCGCGATCTTCAAGCGTGAGACCGGCATCACCGACGCCGAGATCATCAAGGTGCCGTTCCTTCACGAAGACGTGCAGGGCACCTCGCTGGCGCACATGCCGGGCACCGTGAACATGTTCGTGCTCGACGACAAGACGGTGGCGGTGCCCAACCCGCACGGCCCCATCATCGACGGGAAGGATCTCTTCCAGAAGCAGCTCGAAGACGCGCTCGCGCCCTACCGCTACACCGTGAAGTGGGTCGAGAACTGGAACCTGTACCACCGCCTGGCCGGCGAGGTGCACTGCGGGACGAATGCGATGCGGGCCATTCCGTCGACGAAGTGGTGGGAGGTGACGCCGTGAAGACGCTCGGACTCGTGGTGGTGTTGCTGGCGCAGGTCGCGATGGCGCGTGGAGCCATCGAAGTGAAGCTCGCTCCGGCTGACGCGGCGGCGATGCAGAAGGAGATCGCGGCAGCGAAGAAGGCATCTCCGCTGGCGTTCTCGGCGGTGCAGTCGGTGCGCGCGCAGATGGCGAACATCGACGCGAAGAAGCGGGGCCGGTTCGCGCCCGTGACGCCGCGGCTCAACGCCATTCCCGATGCGACCTGGGCGCTCGCCGAAGCCATCGTGCTCGACGGCTCGCTCGACCCTGCCCTGCCCCGCTCGGCGCAGATCGCCTGGCAGACGGGTCTGCTCGAGTCGCTCGGTGGTCGCCGTGACGCGAAGACCGAGGCCGTGCTGGTCGCGGCGCTGAACGCCAGCGTCGAGACCGAGACGTTGCGCTCGGCCGCCGATGGCCTGGGCCGGCTGGGCACCGATGGCGCCGCCGCTGCGCTGATCGCCGCGGCCACCCAGCGCACCGGAGCCGAACGTGCTGCCGTGTTCGCGGGCATGGGCACCTGCCGCCGTGTCGTCGTGGCCGACTTCCTGGCGAAGGCGCTGTCGACGACGCTGCTCGAGAAGGAGCAGCTCGCCCTGGTGAAGTCGCTCTCGATGATCGGCAACGAGTGGGCGCTCGAGACGCCCGCTGGAGCGCCGGTTCGCGCCGAGGTGCCACAGCTTCGCGCCATCGCCGCAGGAGCGCTCGTGAAGCTCTTCTCGGAGTCGCAGGGCAACGTTCGCCAGCAGGCCTCCGACGCGATTCTGATCGTCAACGCGCCTGAGACGAAGGTGCTGCTCGCCCAGGTTCGCGTGAAGGATCCCGCGGCCGTCGACGCGCTCCTCTTGAAGACCCACTGAGCCACGTCTCGCGGCGCCGAAGTTCCCAGGTACGCCTGGCTGAAGGTCCGGTCGATCTCGACGTGTTTCACGGTGAGTTGGAGTCGCTGCTCCAACCCGCGCCCTGAACCCCGTTACTTCTGCGGCGGCGTGCTCTTCACGTACAGATCGCGCAGCTGCTTCTCGTCGACGTCGCCCGGAGCGCCCGTCATGAGATCCGTACCCTTCTGCGTCTTGGGGAACGGAATCACGTCACGCAGCGACTCGGTCTCGGTGATGAGGAAGGCGAGCCGGTCCATTCCGAGGGCGATGCCACCGTGCGGAGGCGCTCCGAACTTCAGCGCGTCGAGCAGGAAGCCGAACTTCGAGCGCGCGTCTTCGTCGCTGATGCCGAGCGCCTTGAACACGAGCGACTGCGTCTCGGGGTTGTGCAGCCGAATCGAGCCACCGCCGATCTCGAAGCCGTTGAGCACCACGTCGTAGCGGTAGCAGTACACCTTCGCGGGATCGAACGAGTCGGGCTGCAGGTACTTCAGGCACTCGTCCATCGGGCGCGTGAACGCGTGGTGCGCCGCCGCCCAGGTCTTCGTCTCTTCGTCGTACTCGAAGAGCGGCGGGTTCACGACCCACAGGAAGTTCCACTTGCCGCCCGAGCCGTACTCGGGAATCAGCCAGAGCTTCTTCGCGAGGTACACGCGCAGGTTCGCCATCACCGTGTGCACCTTCGCCTCGGGCCCGAACTGGAAGAGGATCAGGTC
>JAEUJR010000438.1 GCA_016793585.1 Archangium sp. | reverse complement strand
GAGACGATGGGCCGCCTCGAAGACAACGACGTCATCGTCGAAGATCCCTCCGTGTCTTCGCACCATGCCGAGTTCACGTGGCAGTCGGGCCCGCAGGTGATCGCGATTCGTGATCTCGGCTCGACGAACGGCACCGTCATCAACGGCGCGCAGGTCGGCGATCAGTTCGCGATTCTGACCGATGGCGAAGTGCTCTCGCTGGGCGACGCGGCGTTCGTCTTCGTCACGATCGACTCGCTCGAAGGGCTGCTCCGCATGGGTGGGGCGTGAACCGTTGTTGATCGCCGGGCGGTGCGCTAGTGCCCGGCCATGCTGACTCCGAACATTCGCCTCGGGTTGACGTTCGACGACGTGCTGCTGGTTCCCGCCGAGAGCGCCGTGCTCCCGCACCAGGTCGACCTCTCGACGCGGCTCACCCGCAACCTGAAGCTGCCCATTCCGCTGCTCTCGTCGGCGATGGACACGGTGACCGAGGCCCGCATGGCCATCGGCATGGCGCAGGAGGGCGGCATCGGCATCATTCACAAGAACTTCACGCCCGAGCAGCAGGCGGCCGAGGTCGCCAAGGTGAAGAAGCACGAGAGCGGCATCGTGCTCGACCCGATCACCGTCGAGCCCACCGCGCCGTTGTCGAAGTGCCTCGAGCTGATGCAGCGCTTCGGCATCAACGGCATTCCCGTGGTCGAAGGAAAGAAGCTGGTCGGTATCGTCACCAGCCGCGACGTTCGGTTCGAGCGCAACGTCAACCAGCGCGTCGACCAGGTGATGACGAAGAAGCTCGTCACCGCGCGTGAAGGCGTGACGCAGGAAGAGGCGATCGACCTGCTGCACAAGCACCGCATCGAGAAGCTGCTCGTCGTCAACGAGGCCTTCGAGCTCAAGGGGCTCATGACGATCAAAGACGTCGAGAAGCGGCGGGTGTACCCGAACGCGGCGATGGACTCGAAGCAGCGACTGCTCGCGGCGGCGGCGGTCGGCGTCGGAGCGGATCGCGAAGCGCGCGTCGAGGCGCTCATCAAGGCGGGCGTCGACGTGATCGTGGTCGACACGGCGCATGGCCACTCAAAGGGCGTGATCGAGGCGGTGCGCGACACGCGGCGGAACTTCAAGGGCACCTTCGAGCTCGTCGCTGGCAACGTGGCGACGGCAGAGGCGACGCGCGCGCTGATCGAAGCCGGTGTGGATGCCGTGAAGGTCGGCATCGGCCCCGGTTCGATCTGCACCACGCGCGTCGTCGCGGGCGTCGGCGTTCCCCAGATCACGGCCATCGACGACTGCGCGCGCGCGGCCGATGGCTCTGGCGTGACGATCATCGCGGACGGCGGCGTGAAGTACTCGGGCGACGTGGTGAAGGCGCTCGCGGCCGGTGCGAACACGGTGATGATTGGCTCGCTGTTCGCGGGCACGGAAGAGGCTCCCGGCGAGGTGATTCTGTACCAGGGCCGCTCGTACAAGGCGTACCGGGGCATGGGCTCGCTCGGCGCGATGAAGGCCGGCTCGAAAGATCGTTACTTCCAGGGCGGCGTGCAGAACGACAGCAAGCTCGTGCCCGAGGGCATCGAGGGCCGCGTGCCGTACAAGGGCACGATCGCGATGAACGTGTTCCAGCTGCTCGGCGGGTTGCGCAGCGGCATGGGGTACGTCGGGTGCAAGTCGATCGACGAGCTGCGCACGAAGGCGCAGTTCGTTCAGATCACCTCGGCCGGACTCAAAGAGAGCCACGTGCACGACGTGATCATCACGGAAGAGGCGCCGAACTATCGCGTCGAGTGATGCCGCGGCCCTCATGGGAGCTGCACCACCGCTCGAATGACGCGCGTCGGCACTGCGTGACGTGTTCCGGTGCTACTGACGCGGCCCCTTCAACCAGGAGCCGCTCATGGATCTCGTCGGACAACTCGCATCTCAGCTGGGACTTCCGCAGGGCCAGGCGCAGGGGCTCGCTGGTGGGCTGATGGGCCTCGTCAAACAGCACGTCGGTCCGTCGGTGGGTGGTCAGGTCGACGCCGCCGTTCCCGAGGCGGCGCAGTGGCAGGGAGGTCAGGCGCCTGCTGCGGCTGATCCGATGGCGGCGATCGGTGGCCTGCTCGGTGGCGCGTCGTCAGGCGGAGCGTCGGGCCTCGGCTCGCTCCTCGGCGGCGTCGGTTCGATGGTTGGTGGAGACGCTGGCGCGGCGATGCAGGCGGCTGGTGGCGCCCGCGGCGTTGTCGGGGTTGCTGAGCCAGTTCGGCCTCGACGCAGGCAAGGCGGCCCTCATCGCGCCGATCCTCTTCAAGTTCCTGCAGTCGAAGCTCTCGCCCGAGCTGATGCAGACCGTCACGACGGCGCTGCCGATGCTGGCGGGTGGTGGAGCGGCTCCGGCGGCTGGCGCGCCTGCTCAGGACGGCGGCGCCATGGGCATGCTGAGCGGGCTGCTGAAGTAATTCGGAGAATCAGCTCACTTCGGGCGGGAGCGCTTCTCGCCCTTCACGTCGACCTGCTTCTCGGCGTTGTTGATCTTGTTCTGCAGCGCTTCGCGATCGTCGAGCTCGAGCTTCTCGATCGCAGCGCGCAGGGGAGCGAAGTCGAGACGCGCGGCCTTGATCGTCTGGCCGCCCTTGATCTCCTCGACGACGAGCACCTGCATGATCTCACGAATCAGGCTCTCGAGCTCGACGCGGGTGTCAGCCGTCATCTGCACGCAGGCCTCGCGCGCGTTCACGAGCTGGGCGCTGCCTTCCTGGTAGGCGAGGTCGGGGTTGCGCGACATGGCCTCGTCGAAGCGCGACGAGCGGTTCTTCAGGCGCTCGTAGACGTCGGCGAAGATCGTCAGGCGATCTTCTTCGGTGCGCACGCCGTCGCGGGCCTTGGCGAGGTCGTCGTTGAGCTCGTCGCATTTGATCTTCGCGAGCTCGGCGGCGGTGTTCGTCTTGAGCGCATCGCTGCGAGCGGTTTCGCGCTCGAGGCGTTCGTCTGACGTGATCTCCTTCACGCATGCGGTCGAGAGCGTGAGCGCGCACAACACCGTCAGGGTTCGCGTTGTCATTGGCGGCTGGAGTCTTGAAGGGGTAGAGGCCCAAGTCAACGAGAAGCCT
>JAEUJR010000426.1 GCA_016793585.1 Archangium sp. | reverse complement strand
TGAGGATCTCCTGGTACCCCGACATCGAGGTGTTGAAGACGACCTCTCCGAGAGAGGGCTCGACGCCCCCGAAGCCACGACCTTCGAAGACGCTGCCATCAGCCAGGGCCAACACTGCTCTTTTCACGTGACCTGCCTCAGTAGACGTTTGGGGGCTTCTCTTTGCGGTGAAGCACGAACTTCAACACGTGCACCTTGTCGAACGGCCGCAACGGCACCGTTCGCGAGTACTCGAGCCGCAGGTCGAGCACCTTGGTCTGATCGTTGAAATCGACGGTGATGGCCTCTTCGGGCAGCCCGAAGCCCTTCACCGACTTCGTCTCGCCGAACTCGTCGACTTCGTCGTGTTTCGGCCAGGGCAGGTTGTCGAGGTTGGCCACGAGCCGCTCTTTGATGTGCTCGGGGCCCGTGTCTCGGAACTGGTTGAAGGTGCTGTTGAACACGTCCTTCACGTCGAAGTGATCGAGGTAGTACGGCGCGAACGTGATCACGGCCCAGAGACCAGCGATCACCGCGAGGGCGAGGACGTAGCCGAGGAAGGTCCGCATGGCGAAGGCTGTAGCGGCCTCGCCGCACACCCGTCAAGCAACTCACTTCGGAACGACGGGCGCGGACTCTGCGCCGCACAACTCCATCGGCTGGAAGAGGCGATCGGTGCGGAAGCCAGTGCCACCGAAGATGTTGCTGAGCACCCCGCCTCGTCCGAGGGCGAGCCAGATCACCGTCGCTTTGCCCTTGATGTGACCGTGGGGCACGAACTCCCAGCTGCCCGAACCGCCGCCGAGACCGAACCGGCTGTCTTCGGAGTTGTCGCGGTTGTCTCCCATGACGAAGACCGAGCCCTCGGGCACCTTCACCTCGCCGTCACGATCGCGTGGGTGGCGGGGGTCGTTGAGGATCCAGTGGGTCACGCCGTCGAGCTTCTCTTTGAGCAGGCTCGACTCGGTGGTGTACCAGTCGTCGGTCGTCCACATGCGGGGGTGACTGAGCGAATAGCGCTGATCCCACTGCGTGTGCGTGGCCTCTTCGAGCGTCGCCTCGAGCTTCTGCCCGTTGATGCGAATCTCGCGGCCCTGGAACGCGAGCGTGTCGCCGCCGATGGCCACCACCCGCTTGATGTAGTCCTTGTCGGGCGAGACGGGGTTGTTGAAGACGATCACGTCGCCGCGCTTCGGCGGGCGAACGATCACGAAGGGCACGGTGTTCGTGAACGGCAGGCGCACGCCGTAGATGAACTTGTTCACGAAGACCTGATCGCCGATCTCGAGCGTGGGCATCATCGAGCCCGACGGGATCTTGAAGGGCTCGAGGAAGATCGAGCGCACCAGCAGAGCGATGGCGAGGGCCTTCACGAGCCCCGAGCCGGTCTCCATCCACCCTGACGACTTCAGCTTCGCGAGGTGTTTGTCGTGCGAGTCCGACAGCTTTCGCGTCGACTCCTTGAGCTTGTCGACCGAGCCCGTGGCGAGCTCCTTCGCGAGCGACGCCGAGCGCTCGGCGAGCTCGGCCCACGCAGACTCCTTGAGCGCGGCGCGGTGCTTGTTCGCGGCGCCTTCGACCTCGGCGAGCAGCTCCTCGGCCTCGTGGCGGGCCATGCGCAGCGCCTCCCACGGTCTGGCGAGGTAGCGAAGGCCGACGAGCGCCGCCCACCAGATCACGCAGGCAAGCCCGAACACCTTCATCGGCAGCTGCAGCCACAAGTACGTGCAGACCGAGAACTCGACGATGGTGAGATAGACGAGGAAGACCAGCGCGAGCACGGTGACGGGCGCCCACAACGACTTGAGCCGCTCGATCCACCGAACCTTCGAGAGGGCGCGAAGATCGTCTGCCGTGAGCGTCGCCTTTGCCGCGTCTCCCAGCGACTTCGCGTCGGGAGCCTTCGATGCCGTCGACTCTTCCGCCACGTCAGTTCTCCGACTTCAACACGGCGAGGAAGGCCTCCTGCGGCAGCTCGACCGAGCCGACCTGCTTCATGCGCTTCTTGCCCTCTTTCTGCTTCTCGAGGAGCTTGCGCTTTCGCGAGATGTCGCCGCCGTAGCACTTGGCGAGCACGTTCTTGCGAATGGCCGAGACCGTCTCACGCGAGATCACCTTGCTGCCGATGGCCGCCTGAATCGCGACCTCGAACATCTGGCGGGGGATCACTTCCTTCAGCTTCTCGCAGACCTCGCGGCCCCGGTAATACGCGCGCTCGCGGTGCACGATGATCGACAGCGCGTCGACGATCTCACCGTTGATCAAGATGTCGAGCTTCACCAGCTCGCTGGTCTGGTAGCCCGCGAGCTCGTAGTCGAGCGAGGCGTAGCCGCGGCTGACGCTCTTCATCTTGTCGAAGAAGTCGAACACCACTTCGGCGAGCGGCATGTCGTAGGTGACGCGCACGCGCGTGCCCGAGCTGCCGATGTAGTCGATGGCCTTCTGAATGCCGCGGCGCTCCTGGCACAGGCCGAGGATCGCGCCGAGGTGTTCGTTGGGCACGTGAATGTGGCAGGTGAGGAACGGCTCCTCGAGGTGCTCGATCTGCTGCACCGGAGGCAGCTTCGCCGGGTTGTCGACGAACATGGGCTCGCCGCCGCCGTGCGTGAAGACCTTGTAAACGACGCTCGGCGCGGTGGAGATGAGGTTCAGGTTGTACTCGCGCTCGAGGCGCTCCTGAACGATCTCCATGTGCAGCAGGCCGAGGTAGCCGCAGCGGTACCCGAAGCCGAGCGCCGTCGAGCTCTCGGGCTCGTACGTGAAGGCCGAGTCATTGAGGCTGAGCTTGATGAGCGCGTCGCGCAGGTTCTCGTAGTCGGCGGCGTCGACGGGGAACACGCCAGAGAACACCATCGGCTTCACTTCTTTGAAGCCGGGGAACGGAGCATCGGTCGGCCGCGCGTCGTCGGTGATGGTGTCGCCGACCTTGGCGTCGGCGAGCTCCTTGACGTTGGCGACGAGAATGCCGACCTCTCCCGCCATGAGCCGTTTCACCGGCGTCGCGAACGGCGCGATGACGCCGAGCTCCTGCACCTCGAAGGGCTTCTGGTTCGACCAGAGGCGAATCTTCTGGGCGATCGACATCGCGCCCTCGAGCACGCGCACCAGCATCACGACGCCGCGGTAGTTGTCGTACCAGCTGTCGAAGACGAGGGCCTTGAGCGGGTTCTCCTGGCTGCCCGACGGAGGCGGCACGACCTTCACGATGGTCTCGAGCAGGTCTTCGATGTTGAGGCCTTCTTTGGCCGAGACCGGCACGGCGACCGACGCGTCGAGGCCGATCACGTCTTCGATCTCCGCTTTCGTGCGGTCGACGTCGGCCGAAGGCAGATCGATCTTGTTGATGACGGGAATGATCGTGAGGTCGTGCTCGAGCGCCATGTAGACGTTCGCGAGCGTCTGGGCCTCGACGCCCTGGGTCGCATCGACGACGAGCAGCGCACCTTCACACGCGGCGAGCGAGCGGCTCACCTCGTACGCGAAGTCGACGTGCCCCGGCGTGTCGATGAGGTTGAGGATGTAGTTCTGCCCGTCTTTCGCCGTGTACTTCATGCGCACGGACTGGGCCTTGATCGTGATGCCGCGCTCACGCTCGATGTCCATGTTGTCGAGGAACTGAGCCTGCGACTCGCGCTTCGAGACGGTGCCTGTCTTCTCGAGCAGGCGATCGGCGAGCGTCGACTTGCCGTGATCGATGTGGGCGATGATGCAGAAGTTGCGAATGTGGGCGTTCTCGGACGGCATGCTGCCGTGGCCCGTAGCATCGAGCCTGTGGGAAAGCCAACGAGCGCGAGGCGTTACTCGACCGCGAACTTCAGCGTCAGCGTGCTGTTGGCGGTGAGGAAGAGCCCTGCGTACGCGGGCTGAATCGACTCACCGTTTTCGACCAGGCTCAAGGTCTTGCCCAGCTTTCGACCGATGCCAGAGGCGTAGTCCTCGGCCTTCGCGCGAGCGGCTGCCAGCGCCTCCCGGCGGTTCTCCGACAGCGCCTTCGACCGATCGGCGATGTCGTGCGTGGTCGTGAGCGAGGTGACACCGCGAATCATGGCGAGTCGGCTGGCGATGAGCGGCGTCTTCGCCCGAACGGGCAGCCTCACCTCGAGTTGGAGCGTGGCGCTGCCACCGTTGGGCGGAGTCACCGTCGCCGACTGCGAAAGGGTTCTCACCGTCGCGCCGGGCTCTTCCTTCTCGAGCAGCTTCCGAACGCGCGTCTCGCCATCGGTCACGGTCATGATCGCCGCGTCCCACTCGCGGGGATCGTTGGCCGAGAGCTGAAGCAGCAGCACATCGACCTCGGCGGGAATCTGGCGCTGGAGCTGGCTGGTGATGGTGAGCTGGGTTCCATCGAAGGTCACGGTCTGGGCAGCGGAGACCGACAAGGCGAGCGCGAGAATCGAGTGCATGGCGCCATCAACGGGCGGCAGCGACTGACGATCTGATTTTCTGCCGACGCCCGGCGTTTCTCAGGCATTCTCCGCCCGCTTTTTCATTCTCCCTGGGGGTCTCATGAACTCGAATCGCCTGTTGTTTTCAGCTGCCGTGGTCGCTGCGTCGCTCGCTTTCGCCCAGGATCCGGCGCCTGCCGCCCCTGCTGGCCCGCCTCCGCCGTCGGCCGACGAGATCAAGCGCGTGATGGACTACCAGGACAACGGCAAGGACCGCGGCCCTGCCCTGCTCGACGTCGTCGCGTGCTTGAAGGTCGACCAGACCAAGGGCAGCCCGACCATCTTCACCTGCATCGAGCCCGTCACCGGCCCCGTGAAGAAGGCCACCACCGTCAACGCGTGGATTCAGTTCTTCTGCCCCAAGGGCGGCAAGTACGAGGACCTCAAGGTGCAGTGGCTGCTTGGCAACGAAGTGCGTCAGACGACGGACTTCACGGTCGAAGGCCTCGCTCGTACGCGCACGTGGCGCGCACACACGCCTCCGAAGGCGGGCAAGTGGACGATCAAGATCGTTCAGGGTGAGGGGAAGGAACTCGGCTCGACCACCTTCACCGTCACGGACTGAACGCCTTCCCGACGATCCGTGAAGGAGCGCCCGGTTCGCGGATCGTCGTGCCCGTTGAGCACTCCGAGAATTCGGGCATTGGGCGTGTCGCTCCACGGTGCGCACCCGTGGAGCACGCCGAAACTGGTGTGGGTTCCAGCGCGCGCAGCTGTGGAGTTCGGTACCTGCGCACTGGTTTCACCGCCCGCCGCCGTGGAGTGGTGTGCAGCCGCAACAGGTTTCGCCGCGCGCCGGGGTGGAGTTCGGCGCACCGCGCAGCGGGTTCAGGCCCCGCACGGCTGGAGTGCCGCTTTCGTGCGTCGGGTTCGCCAGGCTCCGCCGCTGCGCGCGGTGCCGCTGGTGCAGCTCAGCCGTTGGCGGTCGCACGGCGCGCGAGCCTTCGACGCCAGACGCCGACCGACGCGAGCAACGCAGCGCCCACGAGCACCGCGAACGCGATCGACAGTGACTTCGACGGCCCCGGCGCCTGATCGACGCGCATCGACTCGAGCGACTCGGTCAGCGCAGGCACCAACCCGTCCCATCGGCCGGAAGGAACGCTGAACAGCACCACCGCGCGCCGAGAGTCTCCCGCGTAGAGCGCCACCAACACCTTTCGCAGCTGGGCTCCTTCGCGAACGGAGCCGCGCACTTCGACCCGTGCCGCGCTCCCTGAGACCACGTCAGCGCGTTCGAGCGTGAACTCGAGCCCCAGCTCGTCTCGCAGGTGCTTCATCACCACGTTCGCCGCGTCGTCGCGCGCGTTCGGCCCCAACCGCAACGGCTCTTCGATCACCGACACCAGCATCGTCGACGCGTCTTCGGCATCGCCGTCCATCAAAGCGGCGCTCAGGTAGCGCGCTGCGCCCTCTTTCGAGCCAACGCCGATCACGCGGGTGCCGTGAAACAGGTCCATTCGGGCCAGACGAAACTCGCGGGGCGGGCGAACCGTCAGCCCGTCTTGCCGCAGCGGAGGCCCGAGCAACTCGCCCGCTCCGAGCAACAGCATGATGGGCCAGGCCAGCGTCACCCCTGAAGATCTCTCGCGTTTCGAACTTTCGATCCACCAGCTGTATCCAAATCGCCGGTTCGTGCGTCTCAGGGCCATGCGCTGGTTGCTCGTCATCGCTCTCGCCCTGCCCTTCGCCTCGTTCGCCGAAGATCCGAAACCGGCTCCGTGTTCGTGCGGTCAGCCGAACTGCGAAGCCGCATGCACGTGCAGCGCGGGAACGTGTCCTTTGCATCGGCCGAAACCGGCACCTCCACCGCCGGCGCCGAAGCGCTGAGCGTCGTCTTGCGTGGGTGGTGAAACCGGAACAACCTGCGCGCCGTGACGCCGGCCGATCGACAAGCCCTCGAGACGCGCGCTGAGCGGTGCCTTCGTCGCGGCGAGTTGTCTGAGGCCTTCTCGCTCTACCGTGAGCTCGCGGCCGCCTTCCCCGGCGACGCGACCCTCAAGAATCGCATCGCCGAGCTCGAGGAGTCGCTGCAGCCAGCCGAGCTGATGAACGCGAAGTCGAACTTCAAGGCCGAGCCCGAAGGCGCTCCGCGTTCAGCGACCGAAGAGGCCGAGCGCCTGGCGTCTGTTGGCGACTACGGCGGCGCGATCGCTGCGTACCGAAAGCTGCTCGCGGCGCGCCCCGACAACGAGCTCGTGAAGGAGCGCATGCAGGAGCTCTTCACCCTCGCGCAGGCATCCGCGCCTCGCCCTTCTGCTCCAACGCGCCATCGCGAAGCCGTGCTCGGAGAGATCTTGAGCCGCATCGGGGCTCGCAAACGCAGCTGACGCACCGTGCCTTGGGTGTCACCCACCCCTGACGGCCCTGTCACAACGCGCTGGCGAAACGTGACGACTACGCCATAGGCTTCACCCTTCTCGTGACGTATTTGCCGTTCTTTTGCTGGAGGGTGCAGTGCGACTTGGTGTGCTGACCGGGGGCGGCGATTGTCCCGGACTCAACGCGGTGCTGCGGGCGCTCGTGCGTCGTGGCGTGCTCGAGTTCGGTCACGAGTTCGTTGGCATTCTCAATGGGTACGAAGGGTTGATGGAGCCGCGCCTCACCGAGCCGCTCACGCTCGATCACGTGCGCGGCATTCTGCCGAAGGGCGGCACGATTCTCGGCACCTCGAACAAGGCGAACCCGTTCAAGTACCCCGAGCGGCACGACGGCAAGATGCATGAGGTCGATCGCTCCGACATCGCGCTCAAGCGTTACCGCGAGCTCGGCCTCGACGGCCTCGTCGTGATCGGCGGCGATGGAACGCTCTCGATCGGACATCAGCTCGCGCTCAAGGGCATGAACGTCGTCGGCTGCCCCAAGACGATCGACAACGATCTCTCGGGCACTGATCAGACCTTCGGCTTCGACACCGCAGCCGGCATCATCACCGAGGCGATCGATCGCCTTCACAGCACGGCGGAAGCGCACCAGCGCGTGATGATCGTCGAGATCATGGGCCGCAACGCCGGCTTCCTCACGCTCGAGGGCGGCATCGCAGGCGGCGCCGACGTCATCCTGATCCCCGAGATTCCGTACAAGGTCGAAGCGGTCGTGAAGAAGCTGAAAGATCGCGCGGCGCGCGGCTCGAAGTTCTCTATCATGGCGGTGAGCGAAGGCGCGTACCCGTTCGGTGGCTCGGTCGCGGTGCTGCAGAAGGCCGAAGAGATTCCCGGGCGCGGCGTGGTTCGGCTCGGAGGCTCGGGCAAGGTGCTCGCCGATCTGCTCGCGCCCCACATCGACGCCGAGATTCGGGTGACGGTGCTTGGGCACCTGCAGCGAGGTGGAACGCCGAGCGCGGCCGATCGCGTGCTCGCCACGATGTACGGCGCGATGGTGCTCGATCTCATTCGCGATCAGCGGTGGGATCACATGGTCTGCCTGCGTGACGGGCGGCTCCAGTTCACCTCGCTGGCTGAGTCGCGCAAGGAGCGCCACGTCGAGGCGAGCGGCGACAAGGTTCGCATGGCCCGATCGATGGGCATCAGCTTCGGAGATTGATCGCTCGTGTCGCTCGTCGGACGCCAGATCGGCCGCTATCGAATCCTGGAGCAGCTCGGCCAGGGCGGCATGAGCGTCGTCTACAAAGGGCTCGACACCGCGCTCGATCGTGAAGTCGCGGTGAAGGTGCTGCACACGCACCTCGCGGGAAAACCCGAGAGCCGAAAGCGGCTCGATCGTGAAGCGCGCGCGGTGGCCAGGCTGCACCACCCGAACATTCTCGAGGTGTACGACTTCTCGGGGGCCGACTCGGCCGACGCGTACATCGTCACCGAGTACATTCGCGGGAAGACGCTGCGGGAGTTCATCTCGGGTGAGCCGCTGTCACCTCCCGAGATCGCAGCGATGGTGATGCACGAGATCGCCGGAGCCCTCGCCCATGCGCACGACGCTGGCGTGCTGCACCGCGATCTCAAGCCCGAGAACGTGATGGTGCGCGACGACGGCGTCATCAAGCTCACCGACTTCGGCATCGCGAAGATCCTCGATCGCGACGAGAAGATGACGATGACGGGCGCGCTGGTCGGCAGCCCTGCGCACATGGCGCCCGAGATCATCGAAGGCGAAGAATCAGGCGCAGAGGCCGACGTCTTCTCGCTCGGCACGATGCTGTACCTCTTCGTCACGGGGAAGCTGCCCTTCTCGGCGCCCAACACCACCGCCACCCTCAAGCGCATTCTCGACTGCGTCTACGAAGACCCGCGGCAGACGGTGCCCACGTGCTCCGACGAGCTCACCGAGATCATCGGCAACTGCCTGCAGCGCCAACCCAAAGATCGCTACCCGACCGCTGGCAGGCTGCGCGACGCGCTCGCCGCGTACCTCGCCGACCTCGGCCTGACGCGCCCACACGAGGAGCTGCCGAAGTTCTTCCTCGACTCGAAGGGCTACCGCAAAGAGGTCGAGGCGCGCATCACGGGAACGCTGCTCGAGCGCGCGCAGAAGCTGATCGCCGAGAAGAAGTCGGCCCGCGCGTTGTCGGCGCTCAATCAGGTGCTCGCGCACGACCCGACGAACGAGCGTGCGACCCACCTGCTCGACGCGATGAAGGCCCGCAAGCTGCGGGAGCAACGCACCAAACGCCTGATTCGTGTCGCGATAATGGGTGGCGTTGCGTTCATCGTGGGCATGGCGGGTTTGAAGGCCGTGCAGCTCGCGTCGCTGGCCCCAGAACCGAAGCTCGAGCTGCCCTTCGGGCCACAAGACGTCGTGCTCGCGAGCGTGAAGTGGCCAGGCGTGCCCGTCGTCGAGGTGCCGAAGGTCGACGTCGACGCGGGCGTTCCAGAGCCGGTGGTGATCGACGCGGGAGTGAAGCCGGCCGTCGTGAAGAATGGCAACGGCACGAAGCCTCCCCCTCCAGACAAACGCGTCGAGGTGCCTCCGCCGACGCCGGCCGCCGCCCTCGTCGACGTGCAGGTCATCGTGCGGCCCTTCGGTTTTCTGACGGTCGATGGTGAGAGCCGCTCGGGTGACGCGCTCGCGATGCACCGCATCAAGCTGCCCGTCGGAGATCATCGCCTCACCGTGACGTGTGACGACTGCGAGTCGAACGGGGTGGCGCGCACCGTCAGCATCGCGCCCAACCAGGAGCCCATCACCCTCGTCGCGCCCCTCAAACCGTCGATGCTGTCCTTCGACGGGTTTCCGCCCGAGGCCGTCGTGCAGATCGGCGCCGAGAGCCGCACCGCGCAGGAGTCGCTCACCGTTCCGTTCCGCATCACCACGCCTCCCGAAGGCCGCCGGGCGATGGCGCACGACGTTCGTTACACGGTGACGCTGCAGGGCGCGACGATCGCCCAGGACGTCGCGCGCATTCAGCCGGGCAAGCTGCTGGTCGTGCGGAGGCAGCCTTGAAGGTGCATCTGCTCGCCATGGCCCTGCTGCTTGGCTCGGCGGCTTTCGCCCAGTCGTCGCCGGAGCGTGAGCTCGAGCTCGCCAAGGCCATGTTCGATGCAGGCAAGTACGCCGAGACCGTGTCGCTCGTGCGCAAGGCGCTCTCGATCACCAACTTCACCGACCCGCAGCGCGTCGAGCTGCACCGCATGGCGGGCCTCGCCTCGTTCAACCTCGGCGACACGCCTGCCGCGAAAGAGAGCTTCGTCTCGTTGCTGCGCCTCAACCCCGACTACGTGCTCGACCCGTTCGTCGCGCCGCCGCCCGCCATTCGCCTCTTCGAGCAGGTTCGAAAAGACAACGCCGACGAGCTGGCGCTGGTTCGGCAGCTGCTTCAGGTTCGTGCCGAGCAACAGCGGCGGGCAGCCGAAGAGAAGAAGAAGCAGGACGAAGAGCGCGCCACTCGCCGCATCGTCACCATCGAGCGCCGCCCGATGTGGATGAACTTCTTGCCCTTCGGCGCCGGCCAGTTCCTGCAGGAGCGCACCGAGTGGGGCATCGTCTTTGCGATCAGCCAGGGCATCACGGCCGTCACCAGCATCGTCGCCTACTGGGCGATCGAGGGCCTCAAGACCGAGCAGATCGACACCTTGACCGATCGCCTCACGCCGACGGGCCTCTTCGAGCTCACCCGCAGGGGCATTCCCGCGTCGGCGCTCGGGCAGCGTGACGCGTGGCGCGCAGTGAAGTGGACCAGCGGCGGCGCCTTCTACCTGGCCTACGCCCTCGGCGTGATCGACGCCGTGCTCCACCACACCGGCGACCGCGTGAAAGAGACCCGCGAAACGCCGACGACCCGACTTCAGCTCACGCCCCTGCCCGGCGGCGCCTACGCCGGCATCACCATCAACTTCTGACGAAGCGACCCACCAAGAAGGACGCACCATGGCCAGCCTCACCATCAAGAGCCCCCAGGGGACCAGCCGCTCGGTCAACCTGCTCAAGCGTGTGACGAGCATCGGGCGCTCGGGCGACAACGACATCGTGCTCGACGA
>JAEUJR010000406.1 GCA_016793585.1 Archangium sp. | reverse complement strand
CTGCGCGGCGAGCCCGCGGGCATGCAGGCGTTGCAGAAGGTCGTGCTCGAGAAGCCGCCGCTGCTCAACCGCGGCCGCTTCAACGAAGATCGCAAGCTGCTCATCGACGCGCTCGTGAAGGTCGGCGGGTTGCCGGTGATGCAGCTGCTCCAGGCCCTCTCGCAGGATCAGCGGCAGGCCGCAGAGGTTCGCGAGACCGCCACGCAGGCGTGTTCACTGCTCCGTCGCACGATCGGTGGAGCCCGCTGAGTGCCGCGCGCCATCGTGTGGACGAGTGACGATCGCGCGTGGCTCGACGCGCAGCTCGCGCAGGCCAACGGGCGGCGCACGGCGAGACGGCTCGACCTTCACGCAGTGATGGCCTCCGTCGAACGAACGGCAGGGAGCGACGCGCGGTACGTCGTGACGCATGGAGGCGACGTTCAAGACGCGCGGCAGTTCACGACGGTGTGCCTGTGCGTCTCGACGAAGCAGGGCGTGGTGGTCGGCGTCGGCGCGTCGCGAACCGGCCCGGCGTCACCTGCGCGCGCCTTCAGCGATCTGCCCTCGTGGGACTTCTGGACACCGGCGGCCAACGAGCTGGCGTGCGTGCGGTGGGCCGAGCGCCGCGCGAACGACCGGCGCTGCATCGCCTACGAGCCCACCAGCACCTCGCTGCTCGACGCCATTCGAGCCGCCCCCGACGACGATGGGCCCAGGCTCGTCTACGCCGATCACCTGATGGAGCAGGGCGACCCGCGCGGCGAGTTCATCGCCGTGCAGTGTGCGCTGGCGAAGGCCGACGACGGCGCGTTGGTCGACAAGGCGGCGGCGCTGCTCGCGGCCAACCGGGAGCGCTGGCTCGACGGGCTCTCGCCCACCGTCGCGAACGTCACCTTTCGCCGAGGCTTCGCCGACGAGGTGGCCGTGTTCGACGTCGCGGCCGTCGACGCGGCTCAGGGGCTGTTCTCACGTGAGCTCGTTCGCCGCCTCGTCTTCGTCACGCCAGGCGCGGTCGATCTCGTGGCGGTGCTGCGGTGGGAGTGGTTGGCCGGGCTTCACGCGCTCTCGTTCAAGGCGCCCCGGCACGCCTTCTCGCAGCTGCGGCCGGAGCGGCTGGCGATGCTGCTCGGCACCCGTCAGTTGCGAGGCCTTCGAGAGCTCGAGCTCGACGCGCAGCACGTCGGTGACGAAGGCGCCGAGGCGTTGGCGGCGACCGACGCGTTCCCAACGCTCCGCGTCTTCACCCTCTCGAACGATCGCCTGTCGTCGGTGGGGCTGGAGCGGCTGTCTCAGGCCGGCTGGTTCACGAGGCTCGAGAAGCTGGTGCTCGTGCATCACGACCTCGGCCCCGACGCCGCCCAGGTGCTCGCGGCGACGCGCTTCAAGCGGCTGCGCAGCCTCGTGCTCTCGTCGAACCGGCTCGGCGACGAAGGGGCGATCGCGCTCGCGGCCAGCGCGCACTTCCCGAAGCTCGAGGCGCTCTGGCTCACCTCGAACCGCGTCGGCGGAGCGGGCGTCGAGGCGTTGCTCGGGTCGAAGGCCCTCGCGAAGACGCAGCTCTTCCTCGAGGCGAACCAGCTCGGCGACAAGCTGATGGAGCGCGTCTCGGTGCGCAACGCCGCGTTGACGGGCCGTTGAGATCGCGCTCGGGGTGCGCGACACAGCCGTCATGCGACGCGTGCTGCCGATGATCGTGGCGACTCTCGCCGGCTGTCAGTGCTTCGTGCCGGTCGCCGAAGAGCTCGACGGCGGCCGGCTGAGCGACGGCGGGGTGATTGACGCAGGCCCCGAGTGCGTGACCGAGGCGAGCTGTGGGCCCACCGGCGCCCCGATTCCGTGCCCCTTCGGCAATCAACCGGCGCAGCGCTCCTGCATCGACGGGCGATGTGTCTACGACTGCCACGCGAGGCGCACGTGCACGTCACGACCGGGCTCGGGCGATCTCTCGTGTGGTGGCGACGCGGGCTGCAGCGGCGGCTGCGACAACCTCGACGGCGTCACCATGCGCGTCTACCGCAGCTGCGGCGCTGCGTTCGTCGAGCAGGGGCAGCTGCGCGGCCGCTACCAGCAGGGCGCGACGTGCGACTTCGACCTCTTCGCCGACGGAGGCCGCTGGGGCGGCATGCACTCGACGTGTGAGGTCGGCTCGAGCGCCACCGTCGTCGACGAGCCCGGCGTCACCTGTACGGTTCGGCCGCTGGCGACGGCCTCGAACCGCATCGAGCTGGGCTGCGCACGGTGCATGTACCTGCTCGAGTGGCCCTGAAGGTCAGAGGGCTCCGCGCCTGGTGACGAGGTACGTGGCGAAGCTGCCCAGCCAGTGGCCGCCTTCGTAGTGTTCACCGGTGACCGCCTCGAGGCCCGCGTTGCGATGGGCCGCCGCGGTCGCCTCCAGCGTGGCGCGACGGGCGTCCTTCTCGGGCAGCCCGCTCACGATGCCCTCCAGCATCCACGCGCGGCTCAGGTTCAGCCCGTCGAGGTGCGCCAGCTTCGGGTCGCTGCGATCGGTGACGACCTCGGGCGACAGCCACGCGCCCTTCTCGGGAATCGACGGCAGGAACTCGCGCAGCCAGGCCGCGAACTGCTCCTTCGATCGCACCCGCCGCATGAGGTCGGCCTCGGCGAGACAGGGCGACAGAAAGTCCTGGCCGCCGGGCTCGTAGCCGAGCGGGCACGCCTTGTCGGCCGCGTAGAAGCGCTCGATGCGTTGGGTGAGCAGCTCGGTCATCGCCGGGTCGTTCGCGGCGCGCGCCCAGTCGAGCACCAGCCCGAACGCGAAGGCCGTCTGATCGTGTTCTCCGACGCGAATCGGCCGCGAGAGTTTGGGCAGCCACGCCTTCAGACGATCGGCGGCGGCGCGCTCGAGCGGTTCGAGGTTCTTCGACCAGCGCAGGGCCTCGGGTGACTTCCATTCGCGCAGCTCGGCCGCCAGCTGGAGCAGCCAGGCGAGGCCGTAGGGCCGCTCGAAGCTCACGCGCCCCGCGGCGCCCAGGTACGCGACCTCGGCCGCCACGTTCTTCGCAGACAGGCTCTGCTCGAGCGCCTTCTTCGCCTTCACCGCGAACGGCGCGTCGGGGAACGTGCGGGCGAGCCGCGCGAGCAGCCAGTGCCCATGCACCGCCGAGTGCCAGTCGTAACAGCCGTAGAAGGCCGGGGTGAGCTTCGCGGGCGTCTTCGCGTCGGCCGGCGTGTTGAGCACGTGCGCCAGCTTGTTCGGGTACTCCTTGTGAACGCAGGCGAGCGCGAGGTCGGCGAAGCGGGTCGCGGTCGCCTCGTCGACGGGCGGCTCGGCAAAGGCGGGCAGGGCGAAGAGCAGCACGAGCAGGCGCATGGTCACTCCGTCAACGCACGTTTGAGGATCTTGCCTGAGTCGCTCTTCGGCAGCGCCTCACGCACCACCACGCTCTTCGGGATCTTGTAGCGAGCGAGCTTGCCCTGCAGAAACGCGAGCACCTCGTCGGCGGTGACGGTGGCGCCTTCGATCGGCGCGACGAACGCCTTGCCGACCTCGCCCCACTGCGCGTCCTTCACGCCGATGACGGCGACCTCTCGCAGCTTCGGGTGCGTCGAGAGCACGCGCTCGATCTCGACGGGGTACACGTTCTCGCCGCCGCTGATGAACAT
>JAEUJR010000404.1 GCA_016793585.1 Archangium sp. | reverse complement strand
AAGGCGAAGGCGCCGGAGCTTCGAAGAGCGCCGACGCCTTTCAACTTCAAGCTGCTGAACTTCAGAAGCGGGCTTGCATCACGGCGTTGAAGCCGAGCTGGTTCGGCTGCTCGAACGTCGGCTGCGAGATGCTGGCCGTCGAGTCGCGGAACGTCACGCGGTTGTCGTCGCGCGTGTAGAAGACCTCGCCGATGATCGCGAAGTACTCCGAGAGGTCGAGCCGGTAGGTGCCCTTCACCGAGATGATCGGCAGCACCGCGATCGCGTTCCCCGCGCCATCGGTCGCGGGAAGAATGTTGAACAGGTTCACGTCGCGAACGACGACGACGCGGGGGCCGGTCAACCCGGGTGGCGGTGCGTTGCCACCGAAGTCGAAGCGGGGCGCCGACAACGACGCCGGCATCTGCACGCCGCCGACGATGCCGAACGTCGAGTGCAGCTTGGGAATGTAGCGATCGACGCCGACCGCGAGCCACGTCTCGGGCCGCACCGTGCTGCCCTTCGAGAAGTCGAAGAACGGCGGGAAGCCGGGCACGTCGAACTGAATGAACGAGAGCGTGCGGACCAGTCCGAGCAGCGTGATGCGCCAGTAGTCGATCTTCGCGCGGGTGTTGAGCGCCAGGGCTCCGGCGTACTGGGGCTTGGTCGAGGCGAACTTGTCGGGGTCGATCAGCGTCTGCGCGAGCACCGAGCCCTCGAGCTCGGCCGTGATCGAGAAGCCGCCCGGGTACGTCTCGGGCCGGAAGAAGCGCGCGAGCACGTCGGGGTCGTTCTTGTAGAGGCGAATGTCGATCGACTGCTGAATCTCGGCGCCCTGCTGGAACGAGAGGCGGGCCGAGCCACCGACCGAGTTGATCGGCGCACGCACGCCCTGCAGCGCGAGCGACGGCGCGATGCCACGGTTGAAATAGCCGCCGTTCACCTCGAAGCGAATGCCGCGCTTGTCGTTCTTCCAGAGATCGATGCCCGCGCCGCCGAGGTAGCCGTACACGCGCTCCTGAACGTTGAGCAGGTTGTTCAGCAGCAGACCCGTCTTGAGGCCCACGAAGGCATAGCCCCAGTCCTTGGTGACCTGCAGCTTGCCGCCGGGTGCCGCGCTGGGCCGGCCCGTCGAGGAGAGGCCCGAGCCCTGCTGGTAGGTGAAGGCCGAGTCGCCGCCCCACGTCACGCGCCAGTTGTAGCCGAGGCGAAAGCGGTCGGACGAGACGGGGAAGCCCGTGAGCGAGATGTCTTCCTTCGAGCCCCAGCCCATCGGCTTGAAGTTCAGCTTGATGTAGCTGGAGTTGTCGAAGAGCGTGATCTGCCCGTTGGGCTGCGTCAGCAGCAGCACCGACAGCGCAGCCTCGCCCTCGAAGCCCTCGAAGAAGCTGAACGACTTCTTGTAGAGCGTGAGGTTCGACAGCGTCTCGAAGCCCGAGAAGCGCGTGTTGAAGTTGTCGAAGAACTGGGTGTTCTGCCGCGAGGCGCCGAAGCCCACGCCAGGGCTGTTCGGCGTCGTCTCTCCGGGCCGCACGAACACGTTGTCGTGCGCGAACGCGAAGGTGACACGGGTATCGATGAAGTCACCAGCCCAGGCGGCACTCGACACGGTCAGGGCGATCAGCAACGGCTTCACGGCTCTCACGACGTTCTCCTCTCCCGCAGCGCCCCACAGCGAGGCGTGCCCAACGGCACTTCGTTCTTCGGTTCAGCTTCCTCGGCACGACCGCAGCGGTCTGGGGCACTCGAGGCCCGGGCCGGGATAGCAGCAGACGTCATCAGGGTCGCGGGGAATGACAATCCACCGCGGGCGCGCCGGCTGGACCTGCTTGAGGTGCCCGACGACGTCGTAGGTCGCGCCCTTCGTGAAGCGGCACTGGCGGGCCACCTCGGCGTCGGGGTCGTCCTCGCGGCAGTCGGGGTTCAACTCGGGAATCGCGTCTTTCGTGTCGAGGTTGAAGCGCGTGCGCGGGTTGATGGCGGCGTAACAACGGCCCGTCGCCGCCGTCGGCAGGAAGCTCAGCGAGTCCTGCACGGGCATGTTGGGCGCCGCCACGGGCATGCGCACCTTCAGCACCGTGCGCGCGTCGAGCAGGGGATCTTGATCGGTGGCGACGACGGTGCTCGTGCCGGCCTTCCACCGCACGGGCACGTCGCAGACCGCGACGGCATAGGTGCCGGCCTCGAAGCCCGACTCCTCGGGAAGGTAGAGGCCGTTCACCCGCCCCGGCGAGCCCAGCGTGACGGGCGCCGAGACGATGCGCGCCGGGCTCGACTCGTCGAGGTTGGCCCAGGCCGGCCCTGGGGCCGCCATCTCGACGGTGTACTGCCCGAAGCCGATGAAGGTGGCCTCTTCGGCGCAGACCTTCTCGCCGTCGGGGCCGCGACCCAGCGTGCAGTTCTGAATGCACTCACGCTCGCGGCGATCGTTCTCCGCCTCGGGCGCCGGAGGCGTGTCGAAGTCGCAGTTGCCCCACGAGCGCACCGTGTTGCCCTGGGCGTCGAGATCGGTGCGGTTGCAGAAGAACGGCACCGAGCCGTTCGCGTCGAAGTCGCAGTTCGCGAACTTCTGGGGAAACGAGACGCCCTTCACCCGCACCAGCCCGGCCTCGAGGCTCTCGAGCTTCAGGTTCGTCGACGATTGGCCGCACAGCGCGTCGGTGATGAAGGGCGCGAAGGCGTTGTCGAGGCCGCAGATGCGGTAGTTGATGTCGACGGGGGGCGCGAACCGCAGCCACTTGTCCCACTGCGAGGGCGGCAGCAGGCGCACGCGCTCGGCGATCGTCCACGCGGGGAACGTCATCTGCGTCGTCGAGGTGAACTCCTGCATCGCCCCCGAGAGGCTGAAGAGCAGGTCGCCCTGGTTGAGCCCTTCGGGGAACGAGAAGTTGAAGACGAAGAGGCTCGCGAAGGTGCCGGGCGCGTAGCTCGAACACTGCGAGCGCGCGGTGCACGCGGTCTTCGAGATCGCGCAGCGGGCGTTGCGACCGCCGGGCACGTCTTCGATGTTGGCCACGCCGCCATCGGTGAGCGTGACCAGGCACGGCTCGGGAGGCTCGGGCGTACGCACGCGCAGGGTGCCCGACTGCAGCAGCTCCTTCTGTCGGCACGCGGTGATGTCGGTGACGTAGAAGCCGGTGGGCTCGACGCCGGTGACGACCATCGCCATCTGCTGGCCGTTGCGCTCGGGGTCGTCGAGGCACGTCTGCTTGAGCGGCGTGCCCATCTCGGGCGGCGTGCCGACGCGCACGAACTCGCCGACGAAGGGCGACGAGCGATTGTCGAGCGTGTCGGGCATGTTCAGCGTCTGCAGCGTCTGCTCCTCGAACCAGACGATGGGTGAGCTGCCGGTCGCGAAGCTGTATCGGGTGTCGTCGGGCGGCAGACGATCTGGCGCGATGAGGGTGCCGCCGTCGTAGAGCTGACGCGGCGGAGCGTTCTCGAGCCACAGCCGCACCTGCCCGTACTGGTGCTGCACCCGCACGACGCCGCGAATCTCTCCTGCGACGGCCTGCTTCCACCGGTTCTCGTAGCCGGCCGTGCGCACGCGGGCGGCGGTGCGGCGAAACGGGTCGACGCCACCGTCTTTGAGCGGCGCGAGCGGCGTGCCCAGCTGCCCCGACGTGTTGCGGCCCCACGTGAAGAAGGTGCCGTCGTCTTTGAGGCCCAGGGTGAAGGCGTCTCCGGCCGAGACTGCCGCCCAGTCGCTCGTCAGCCCGATGGGCTGGGGCGAGGTGCGCTGGGTGACGGTGCCGTCTCCGAGCTCGCCTTCGGCGTTGCTGCCCCACGAATACAAGACCCCCGGAGCGCGCAGGCCGACCGAGTGCGTGACGCCTGCCGAGATGCTCTCCCAGGCGGCGAGGGTGCCGACGCGCGTGGGCACCGTGACGGCGGTGGTGTTGCCCAGCCCGAGCTGCGCCTTGTCGTTGCGCCCGAAGGCCCACAACGTGCCGTCGGTTCGAATCGCCAGCGAGTGGCCGTGCCCGGCGGCCACCGTCTTCCACGTGGTCGTCTGATCGACCTGCACCGGCGTCAGCGCGTTGGCCATGCCCACGCCGAGCTGGCCCTGATCGTTCGAGCCGAAGGCCCAGAGCGTTCCATCGCTGCGCACCGCGAGCGAGTGGCGCGCCCCTGCGGCGATCGCCTTGTAGGTGTCTGCGCCGACGCGCGTGATGGTGGCGGGCGCCGTCGACGTGCCGTTGCCGAGCTGGCCCGACTCGTTGTCACCGAAGGCATAGAGGCTGCCGTCGCGGCGCAGCGCCAGCAGGTGCTTCGCGCCAGCCGAGACCTGCTCCCAGTCGGAGTCGCTGCCGAGCTGCCCGTTGATCGACCCGAAGCCCCACAGCGTGCCGTCGTCACGAATCGCAGCGGTGAAAGCGCCTCCCGCCGACACCACCTTCCACCGGCCTTCTGGCGCGACGGGCAGCGGGGTGGCCTGCGGCGTGTTGGTGCCGTCGCCGAGCTGGCTCGTGTCGTTGGCGCCCCACGTCCACAACGTGCCGTCGGTGCGAAGGCTGGCGACGTGCGCGCTCCCCGCCGAGCCCGACGTCCACTCCACGGGGTCTGCGAGATCTCCGGGGATGACGCGAATCGCGACCGGCCCGGTGAAGCCGCTGGCGAGGTTCCGCTCGGCGTTCAGCGCGCGGCCGACGTAGTCGATCTCGATGGGCCCGCGCGGAATGATGTAGCGGCAGTTCTCTTTGCCGCGCACCTGCAACGGCACTGCGGGCTGCCCGCCGTCGTAGAGCGCGGCGCAGCTGCCCACCACCGCGAGCGGCGTGCGCTGGCCGTTCGACGACGTGTAGATGCCCTCGACGACGACGTCGAACGACTGCACCTCGCTGCGTTCGGGCGTGGGAATGATCGGGCAGGCGGCGAGGGCGAGCGCCGAGACGACGAGCAGGCGGCGCATCACTTGACCCTCCGGCCGATGCGGCCGTCTTCGACGCCCGAGGCGATGGGAATGCGCGTCGGGTTCTCGCAGAAGTTCTGCACCGCGCGCGTCACCGTCCCACACACGGGGTCTCCGGCGAGCGCGTCGCGGCACGAGCACTTTCCGGTGAAGGGCCCGGGCGGCAGATCTCGCTGGCACTGAGCGGCGATGTCTTTCGCGCTCACGCAGGCCGGGTCGCCACGGAAGGCGGCGAGGCAGGAGCAACCGTTGCCGTCGTCGGTGCTCAGCCGATCGGAGAACGCCTTCGCCTGCGTGCAGAACGAGAGCTGCTGCGGGTCGACGTTCCACTTGCTGGGCCTGACGGGGTCTCGGGTGCCGCAGACCTGCTGGTTGGCGCCGATGGTGTTGCCGTAGCTGTCGACGTTGCCGCCGAGCAGATCGTTGCAGGTGCAGAAGTTCTGCATGAAGCCGATCAGCGAGTCTCGCAGCGGAATGCCCGACTCGATGCGCGTGGTGTTGCGCTTGAGCACGAGGAAGCCCGAGCCGCCGCGCGCGATGTAGTCGTTCACCGCGATTCGGTACGACTCGTTGAGCTGCACGGGTTGCCCGTTGATGGTCAGGTTCGTCGCGGGGCTCGACCAGCAGCGGCCACCGCCCGAGGTCGCGTCGGTGAGGCACTGCCAGGGCTGGCGGCCTCCGGTGCGGCCGTCGTTCGGGCACTCCGAAGCGTCACCGGTCGGGTCGCAGGGAATTCGAAGCTGGTTCAGCTGCGCCTGCGCACAGTCCATCGTGAAGCGCGCGCCCGACACCTGCGCCTGGCTCACGCAGCCGCGGCCGGTGGAGCGCTCGGTGATGAAGTCGAACAGCTCCTGCATCTCGCGGCCCGAGAGGAACATGACGTTGATGGTGTTCTCGAAGGGGAACACGTTGAACATCGACTCGATGCTGACGGGGCCGGCGTAGAGGTTGTCGCGAATGCCCAGCGAGTTGGTGATGGCGATCTCGGCCTCGATGCCGCGGCGTTTGCGCATGGAGTCGGCCGTGATGTTGCCGAGCGGGCTGTCGCCTCCGGTCGAGTTGTTGCGCCGCGCGATGTCGTTCGGCGCGTAGGCGAAGAGGGTGGTGAGCGCGATCTTCGCGTCGAGGTCGGTGATGTAGTTGAGCAGCAGCTGCGAGGTGTCTTTGTCTTCTTCGGCTTTGCACTTCTCGACGCCCGCCTGCACGCGCGGGTCGGCGATGAAGGCCCCCTCGTTCCAGAACTGGTCGCGATAGAGCTGGTGCAGGCCGTCGTCGCACCACACCGAGTCGATGGGGAAGACCTTGAAGTCGTGCGAGAGAATCTCGCCGCCTTCGCTCTTGTCGCCCAGCTTCGGAGGCATCTGGATGACGAGATCGAGCCGGTTGACGTACTTCGAGAACGCGCCGCCGTGGCTCAAGATCACGCGGCGGCCGTTCGGGTCACGCAGCAGCTGCGGCGGGTTCAGCACGATGTGCAGGTGCCCACCGAGAATGGCGTCGATGCCTTCGACCCCGGGGATCGTCACGCGCACGATCGTCGCGTCGTCGGTCGGCTCGTTCGCGTCGTTGGTGGGCCCGAACGACTCGAGCAGCGCCCAGGGCGAGTTCGAGCGCTTCACGTACTTCTTGGCGATGCCCCACTCGTAGAAGGCCTCGTAGCCCTCGACGAGATCCTGATCCTCCGTGAGGCCGGCGTGGCTGGTGATGACGATGAGATCGACCGCCGGCCGCAGGAAGTCGACGTAGCCGCGCACCACCTCGTTCTGCTCGAGCGGAATCGCCTGCAACGAGTTGCCCTGCTCGACGATGGAGTTGAGCGAGCCGATGTTGCCCAGGCCGATGATGCCGACTCGCAGGCCGCCGACGTTTCGAATCGTGTACGGCTGCGTGTAGAGCGCGGTGGTGTTCGACGGGTTGTTGGCGACCGGGCTGCGGTAGTCCTCCCACTCGTAGTTCGCCACCAGCACCGGAAACCGCGCCGACTCCTTCGCCTGTTTGGTGAAGTTGAACGCGCCGGCGTCGAACTCGTGGTTGCCGATGACGGCCGCGTCGAGGCCGAGCAGCGACAGAAACCGGTACTCCACCTCGCCGAAGTTGATGTTGAAGATCGGCGCGCCCTGAAAGCTGTCGCCCGAGTCGAGGTGCAGCACACGGTCGGCCTTCTTGCGCTCCCGCTTGATGATGGACGCCATGCGGGTGGCGCCACCGAAGGGCCCCGCCTCGGGAATGAGGCCGAGATCGATGTCGGTGCGCAGCGGGCGAAAGTCGTACGGCAGCAGGCGCGAGTGAATGTCTGACGTGTGGAGCAGCGTCAGGCGAATCTGCTGATCCGACAGATCGAGCTCCTGCCCCTCCACGATCGGAAGGCAGGACCCGTGAACGAGGCCCACGGCGAGGAAGGCGAAGCAGCGAAGAAAGCGCATGGTGGGGGTCTTTGTGCGGGGCCCTTCGAAAGCGCGGGCACCGTATGCAAGGCCCCTCGTCTGGTAAAGCCGCGTCTGTGAACCGAAACGCCTCTGTCACCGCCATGGAAGTCGTCGAGGACTTCTCGTCTTCTGCCCGCTGCGACGAGGGGTTTCTGCAGATTCGCCGGCTGCGCGTTCGGAATCGCCGCAGCGATGGCTCTCATTCGCCCATCTATCGGGTCGACGTCGTCGATCGGCCCAAGCTCGACGCGGTGGCGGTGCTCGTCTGGCGGCGTGGTGCGCACGGCCTCGAGTTCCTCACCCGCCAGCAGCTCAGACCGGCCGCCTATTTCCGCAGCGAGAAGAAGCCGGTCGTCGCCGAGGAGCGCGACTGGCTCTTCTGCGAAGAGATCGTCGCGGGCCTCATCGAGCCGTCCGACGAGGGCGAACGGGCCGTGCGCGCACGCGGCGTCGAAGAGGTGCACGAGGAGGCCGGCATTCGCGTCGAGGTCGACGCCGTGAAGCACCTGGGCCCGCCGTTCTTCGTCGCCCCCGGCATCATCAGCGAGAAGATCTTCCTCACCCACGTCGACGTCACCGGCCTGCCCATGGAGCCCGCTCCAGGTGACGGCAGCCACCTCGAAGAGGGTGGAACCCTGGCGTGGCGTTCGCTCGAGTCGCTCCAGCAGGCGCTTTGCGACGGCGTGATTCAAGACGCCAAGACCGAACTCGCCCTGGGCCGCTTCCTCGCCCTCGGCCCGAAATAACCGGCGAAATTCACGCTGGTTGTAACGTGGGTTCGCAGGGGTCTTGGTATTCGAGAGAGCCACATCGGCCGACATTGTCTCCAGAGGTTCACTTCGTTTCTGGAGACGCCATGACGACGACCCTTCGACCTGGAATGACGAGCGCATCGGTTCGAGTGCTGCAGCAGCGCCTGAAGGCGGTCGGCACCTTCGACTACCCGAAAGCGACGGGCTTCTACGGCGGCTACACGCGTGAGGCCGTTTCGCAGTTCGAGCGCCGCAATCACCTGAAGGTCGACGGCATCGCAGACCCGGCGATGCAGGCGTTGTTGGCGAAGAAGGCGGCAGGGACGAAGGCTCCCGCGAAGCCCGCCACCTGGCAGACCGCCGCCGAGCCGGCCCACGATTACCGCCGGGTGAACTTCCGCGGCGTGACCGTGAACGTGCGCACCCAGCAGATGCTCCTGCGCGCCGAGAAGTACGCGAAGGCGATGGGTGTGAAGGTGCCCTTCGGGCTCGCGCAGGGCAGCTACAACCCCGGCGGCGTGACGCAGAGCGGAGGCACGCACGATCGCGGCGGCGCGCTCGACATTCGTACGCGTGATCACTCTCCGGGCGGCGTGGTGCTGATGGTGAAGGCACTCCGGCAGGCAGGCTTCGCGGCGTGGAGCCGTGACTCACGCGACGGGTTCTCACCGCACATTCACGCCGTGGCCATCGGTGATCGCCAACTCTCGGCTGCTGCGGCCAATCAGGTGCAGTCGTACTTCGCGGGTCGCAACGGCCTTCGCAACAACGCACCCGATCGTGATCGCGCCACGGCCGGTCGCCCGATTCCGAACTGGGCGCGCCGCTACGACTGAGCCACAGTGGCGCGATGCATCGGTCATTGCTCCTGCTCTGCGCGTGTGCCGCGTCGGGGCTCTCTCCACTGACCCGAGGCGTTCGCGCTGATGCGACACCCGGCGACGTGGCGGCCTGTCAGGACTTTGCGCCCCCGCGCGAGCAGGTCACGCGCTTCTTCTCGAGGGCGAGGGTCGTCGACGTGCACGAGGCCGACGTCGCGGCGTGTGTGGTGCGGGGAACCATCGACGGCCAGCCGTTCGAGCTCAACGCGCTCTGGAGCGCCGAACGCACCGAAGCCGATGGCGGGGTGACGTTCTTGAAGTGCGACGACTGCTGATTACGCGCTCAACAGGCGCTTGCTCTCACGCAGCATGAAGCCGCGATCCTCCGTGCCCAGCTCGAGTCGAACGCCGAAGCCACGGAGCGTCTGATCGGCCGTCGCGCTCTCGAAGGCCACCGCGCCACGTGCGCCGATGACCCGCTTTGCCTCTTCGAACTGAAACGACAGGCCCAGCTTCGTGCCGAGGGGCAGCGACGGAAGGCAGGGGAAGAAGACCGAGCTCGTCGACAGGTTCATCAGCCGGTGCGCCGTGAAGACGAAGGCCGTCTGGCGGGTGACCGAGAACGAGGCCGCGAGCTGGTGGGGCTCCTGCCGCAAGCGGAGCACGTCGAGCTGCCACGTCGGCAGGCGGCTCGGTGCAGGCGGGGGCGCAGAAGGCCTCGGCTCTGGCACAGCGAGCTTCGCCTCGACCTGCTGAATCACCTCGGTGAGGTACTGGTACACGGCCATGTGCGCCTTCACGAGCGCGCTCGAGGCGTCGCGCGGCAGACGCCCGGGGTGGAACCGTTTGGCGAGGTTCAGAAAGCCGTGCCGGTAGTCCTTCACGGTGGCGGTCCTGGGGACACCGAAGAGCGCGTGGGGCGCGAGCTCACGGAATCGATCGAGATCGAACAGCGCACGCTCGGCCTCCTGCTGCTCACGGGCCAGTCGTGTCGCGGGCGCTTCGGCCGTCACCATCGTCTGCACGGCCTGCCCACGTACGGGCTGCCAGGTGAGCCGGTCTTTCGACGCCAGCACGAAGACGCCGGGCTTCGTGCGCAGCAGGTCGACGGCCACCTCGCGTGAGAGCGGGCCGACTTCGTTGCCCCGCGAGTCCTTCAGGTACCAGTCGTTGCTCATGTCAGTGGCCCCCCGCGCAAGAGACGCGCAGTGTCGTCGTTCGCAAGATGCGCCTGCAAGGCGCATCTTCGGCACATTCACCGACGGTCAGACGGCGAAGGCCCCGCCCTTGCGCAGCGCGAGCTTGAGCACCTTCGTCAGGGCAGCGCGGTCGAGGTCGGCGAGCGACTTGAACCGAATGCAGCTCTTCCCGACCGAGGCCGGCGCGAGCGACTCGGCGTGCGCCTCGGCCACGTACTCGCCATCATCGGTGAGCGCGCACACGTAGAGCGACAGGTTCGCCTTGCGGGCCGAGAGCGCGATGATGGGCCAGTCGCCTTCGCGGCCGCTCGCGTAGCGGTAGTGGAACTCGCCGTAGCCGAGCAGCGAGCCGTTGCTCCACAGCTTGCGCTCGAGCTTCGGGGCCACCTTTCGAATCAGCGCGTCGACGGCGAGCAGCTCTTCACGCTGGGCGGCTGGCGCAGCGGCGATGAAGGCCTCGACGGTCGCCGGCTTCTTCGCCGCCACTCAGGCCACCATCGAGAAGAAGTCGGCGTCTTTCCACACGCTGACGATCGGCCCGTCGGCCAGCGCGCGATAGCCGTGGGGCACCGAGGCGGCGATGCGAATCGCAGTGGCCGTCGACGACAGGCCCTTGTGCACGCTGATCGTCACCCGGCGCGAGTCACAGAGAATGGTGAGCAGCGCGTCGGCTCCGATGGCGCCGCGCACCTCGATGCGGTTCTCGTCGAGCTGGGTGATGCGCTGCACGAGGTCGGTCGAGATGACGCGCAGGCGCGGAGGCTTCGCCGCAGGCACCAGCGCCTCCGAGAGCGAGATCTCGAGCCCGCCGATGCGCTCCATCACCTGCATCACCACGTCGCGCGGCAGATCGCGCTTGAGCGTCGCCACCGCGTGCTCGGGGCCGCTCGAGGTCGCCAGCGTCACGTCGAAGGCGCTCGAAGGCGTCTCGACGCCCAGCGCCGTCGTGGGCTCGTCGCTCACCTGGCCCGAGAGCAGGAACTTCGACGACCCCTGGCGCTCGACGTGGAACGCAGGGTCGCTGCTCTCGAGGTGAAAGCGTCGAACGCTGAGCTGGGTCACGGAGTCGATCACGGCCGGCCTCGCAAGTCGTATGCTGCGGCGCGTCTATCGCTTTGGGGCGGTCGAGAAAAGAGGGGGTGGGTCGGCACGAAAAGCCCCCGAAACCACGGAGTTTTTCATGCAGGCACCAGCCGGAGCGCAGTGCGCGTACCACCCCGACGTCAGCGCTCCCGGCGTCTGTACCCGCTGCGGGAGCTTCGTCTGCCAGGCGTGCACGCGCTGGGGTGAGGGCTCGCTCTATTGCCCGCGCTGCTTCGCGCCCACGCTCAACCGCGCGAACCGGGGCTACCGCTTCCTCGCTAACGTGCTCGACTCGTTCGTCGTCTCGGTGCCGGGCGTGATCGTGATGATCATCGTCATGGTGGCAGGAGGCGCATTCAATCAGCGCGCGAAGAACGAAGATCTCGTCGTGCTGCTCGGCATGCTCGGGCTCTTCGGTGGCTTCGCGGTCGGCATCGCGGCGCAGGTCTTCATGCAGCTGCGCTTTGGCCAATCTGTCGCCAAGCGGCTCTTCAAGATCAAGGTCGTGCGGGTCGACGGCTCACCAGTCGAACTCTGGCGAATCATTCTGCTGCGCAACGTCGTGATTCACGTCGTCTCGCAGCTGTGTGGCCTGGTGAGCATCATCGACGGCGCGATGATCTTCGGAGACGAGCAGCGCTGTCTGCACGATCTGATCGCCGAGACGATCGTGATCGACGTCAGCGGCGAGCAGTGATCACTTGCCGAGCTGCGAGGCGAGGGCCGCGCCGAAGAAGATCGCCGCGCCGACGCCGCAGCAGCAGAAGAGCACCAGCGGCCAGAGGACGGCGACGGCCGCGCGTGCAGTCGTGAGCTTGTGCGCGTCACGAACGGCCCAGACCTCGAGCACCAGCGTGTAGATGCCCACGAAGCCGCCGACGACGGGAATGCCCTGCAGCACGTTCGGCGCGATGGAGTACGAGATCGCCCGCAGCGTCGTCGAGAACGGGTACTGCGTGCCGCCCACCATGCGCACCCCGAGGTGCACCATCGCGGTCGAGACGATCATCGAGAGCGGGAAGAGCACGATGGTCGAGATGCCGAGGGCCACGGCGAGAACGAGCGGGCTCGTCTGGAAGAAGTCGAACATCGCCTGCATGGGCGCCGGCACGTCTTTCATCGTCTTCGCCAGGTCGCGGAACTGAGCGGCCGACTGCGCGAGGTTCAAGATGAGGAAGGGAATCTGCAGCAGGCCTCCGGCGCTGGTGATGAGCCAGCCGTAGAGGAACGCGTCCATCGGGGAGCCGTTCGGGTCGAGCTCGGCCCAGAACTTCTTCGGCTCGAGCATCGTCTGCTTCCACGTCTGCCAGACGGCCTGCACCAGCCCGAGCTCGGCGCGGCGCTCCCAGGGCGTGGGCGTCGGGGTGCTGCTGCTCGTGCCCGTCACCTGTTGGCAGGTGGGGCACTGGCTGCGGCCGTCGGGGTTGCACTCGGCGCAGGTGAACGCGCCACAGCGCGGGCAGACGGAGGTCGCGGCGCGATCAGGGTGAAGCGCACATTGGGCAGCAGTGGGCGTCATGGGCCCGGCGTCTTACTCCGTGGCGCAAACCCCAGCCGCTCCAAAGCGTGCGCGAACACCCGCGACTCCTGCGCGCCTTGAATCACGAACCGGTTGCCCACGATGAACGTCGGCACCGCGTGCACGCCGAGCTCCGAAGCCGCAGCCAGGC
>JAEUJR010000386.1 GCA_016793585.1 Archangium sp. | reverse complement strand
GGAAGCCGACCAGCCGCAGCGCGACGCGGCCCGCGTGAACTTCTTCGCCAGGCTCGACTCGGCCTTCCTCGCGACCGTCGAGGCCGTGAACCGGCTGACGCCGACCATCGTCGAGGTGGTGGTGCGCGCTCCGTATGCGGCGCAGCACTTCCAGCCCGGGCAGTTCTATCGACTGCAGAACTTCGAGCGGACCGCGCCGGTCGTCGATGGCACGCGGCTGACGATGGAGGGGCTCGCCCTCACAGGCGCCTGGGTCGACAAGGAGAAGGGCCTGATGTCGACCATCGTGCTCGAGATGGGCGCGTCGTCTCGCATGTGCGCGATGCTGCAACCTGGTGAGCGCGTGGTGCTGATGGGTCCGACCGGCGCACCGACCGAGATTCCCCACGTGAAGGAGACGGTGTTGCTCGCGGGCGGAGGCCTCGGCAACGCAGTGCTCTTCTCCATCGGGCAGGCGCTGCGGGCCGTCGGGTGCCGCGTGCTCTACTTCGCGGGCTACCGGAAACACTCCGACGTCTACAAACTCGACGAGCTCGAGCAGTCGGCTGATCAGGTCATCTGGGCCGTCGACTCCGGAGAGCCGTTGCCTGCGCGTCGGCCCCAGGATCGCTCGTTCGTCGGCAACATCGTGCAGGCGATGGTCGCGTACGCCGAAGGCAAGCTCGACACGCGCGAGTTCGACTTGAAGACGGTGGACCGGATCATCGCCATCGGCTCCGACCGCATGATGAAGGCCGTGAAAGACGCGCGGCACGGCGTGCTGAAGCCGTTCCTCAAGCCCGAGCACTGCGCCATCGGCAGCATCAACTCACCGATGCAGTGCATGATGAAGGAGATCTGCGCGCAGTGCCTGCAGCGCCACGTCGACCCACGCACCGGCAAGGAGTCGTTCGTCTTCTCCTGCTTCAACCAGGACCAGACGCTCGACACCGTCGACTTCACGCACCTCGACATGCGCCTGCGGGGCAACTCGGTGCTCGAGAAGCAGACCGACCTGTTGTTCACGCACCTCACGAAGAAGCGCCCGGACCTGCTGCGGATCTGACGGCGGAGTGAATCGAAACGGGTGGAGCACGTCTCAACGCCCGTGCTCCGCCGGTCGTTCCCGCTGATCGTGCTCCTGGGTGCCTGCTCCCTTCGGCAACCGGGGCTCGAGACCATGCGGGAGCGCGTGCTCCAACAGGCCGCCGACCCTCGATGTGGCCCCGTCGGCATTCGTCGCGCCGCCCTCGGCAGTCGCTGGGGCGAGTACCTGCGGGTGAACGTCAACGCGCCTTCGGCCATCACCGGAGAAGCGCGTCTGCACATCGGCTCTCGGCCCGTTCCGCTGAAGTCGTTCACGGTGACGGGCAACGAGCTGGTGGTCGAGGCGAGCTGGCCCAACGAGCGCCTGAGCGTGCCGTACGGCCTCGAGAAGGGCTCGGTCCTCGACCTCACCTTCGTCAACCTGCATGCGCCCAACGGTGACTGCGCGAAGATCAGCTTCGACGTCGAGCAGGGCGCGTACAAACCGAACGTCGACGAGCGGAAGTGGGTGGCGCAGCTCGTCGCGCGCGGCGGGCCCGACGTCGAGGCGTGGAAGGAGCAGCAGCGCCGTCCACCTCCGCCGCCGCCGATGCCGAAGCTGCAGAAGGCCGTCGCCGCGCGCGGCATTCCCGGTGACGAGAAGGAATGGGCGGCGTGGGCCGGTGAAGAGAGCGCGCCCGATGCATCACGTGGGTGGGCCCAGTGGCCGGTGACGAGCAGCGCGGCGCTGGTGGCGCTGGGTTCTTCGCTCGCGAAAGGAAGCTGGGTGTCGCTGATGAGCCAGCCGCCGAGCGCACGGGTCGAAGTCGACCGGCTCGCCGCGCAGTACGGGCTCAAGGCTGTCTCGACGCCGCAAGAGCTCGCGACCCTCGTCGACCGAATTCGCGTCGAGGTCGAGACCGATGACGCCGCGGCGTTGATGCTCTTCGCCGGAGCCTCGGCCACGAAGCTCGCCATCGCCCGAGCTGGCGTCTTCTCCCCGCTCGATGGGCTCGTGCGCGCCCTGCCCGCTTCTCACCGTGACGCGGCGCCCGCTGCCGAGCTCGCGATGCAGTTCGCCACCGCGTTCGCCCTCGACTGGCCAGTGCCGATGTCGACGCGCGTGACGTCTCCGTTCGGGAACCGGGTTCACCCGACGCTCGGCTCGATGAAGCTGCACACCGGTATCGATCTCTCGATTCCCATCGGAACGCCGATTCAGGCGACGGGCAAAGGCACGATCGTTCGCGCGGCAGAAGACTCGGTGAACGGGCTCTACGTCGTGGTCGATCACGGTCACGGCGTCACCACCGCATACCTGCACAACTCGAAGCTGCTCGTCGTCGAGGGCCAGCAGGTCGTGCTCGGAGACACCGTCTCGCTCTCGGGCAACACCGGCCGCAGCACCGGCCCGCACCTGCACTACCAGCTCGAACTCAACCGCACGCCGATGGATCCGCTGATCTTCCGCTCACCGGGCGCGAGCCAGCACACCAACGACCTCGTCAGCGCGCTCCACTGATCACGGGTAGCGCGGCCCGGCGTACGAGAGCTGGTGGTACGACTGAAGCTTGTGATCACGAATGACGTTGTAGAGGCACTCGTCTCCACCGCCGAACGGGTGCACCACCAGCGGCATCGCGAGCGCCTGCTTCTCGAGCTTCCACCCTGCGGGAAGCGTCACGTCGGTGGTCGGGTTTCCATCGGCGGTCGCGTGCATGACGGCGCGTTCACCGTTGGGTCCTGACAGGAAGTACGCCTCGTTCTCGAAGACGAGCTCGTGGCACTTTCGCGTCACGACGAAGAGCAACCCGCCGGGCTTGGCGCTCGTTCCGTCGCATGCCGAAGCCGAAGGAGCGCAGTCGGCCGCTTCGATCTTCGACAGGCCAATCCACGAGTAGCCGTCCATGGTGATGACGTCGGCGCAGGCGTCGCCCTGGCAGTCAGCGCTCTTCGATGGAGACCGTGAGAAGCACGACTTCGTGAACAGCAGATGGCGATCGGAGTTCTTCGTGTTGCCGAGGCTCGGCGTGTACTTCGGCCACGTGTCGTCCGAGATCGGGTTGGGCCCGCCAGCGATGACGACGGTCTTGAGCTTCCCGTTCAAGACCTCCTTCGCGACAGCCACGCCGGGCTTGTTGAGGCACACCGCCTGCGCTGGCCACGACGACTCCACGGTCTCGTACGAGATCTTCGCGTCAGCGGCAGAGGGAATCTCGGCACAACCCAACGGCAACACGAGCACGACGGCGAGCAGACGAATCACGGATGTGGCTCCCAACCGGGGGGAGCGAGTTCAAAGCCCTTGAACTCGAAGCCGGGGGCCACGGTGCAGCTGACGAGGGTGTACTCGCCCGTCGTGCGCGCCGCCTGCCACGCGTCTTTGGGAACGAGCCCCTGCGGACGCTGGCCTGCGAGCACATCGGGCCCGAGCACGACGGTTCGTTTCGTCTTGCCGTCGTCCGACAGGCGCAGCTCGAGCGGCGCGCCGGCGTGAAAGAACCAGGTCTCGACGGCATCGACGCGGTGCCAGTGCGACGACTCTCCGGCCTTCAGCAGGAAGTAGATGACGGTCGAGCGCGCGCGGCCATCGGGGCCGGCGACGTCACGAAACGTCTCCACGTACCAACCGCCCTCGGGGTGCTGCTGCATGCCGAGGGTGCCGATGATCGCGTCAGCCTCCACAGTCATTTTGACAGTCTCCCGAACACAAGGGCACCGCAGTCACGGTCGCGTAGCCGAGCACTGGCCCGTTCTCGCTCGCCTGCGCCCAGCTCTCGAACTTCAGGGACTGGCCCACGATGCTCAACCCTGCCGGTGTCGGGCAGAGCACCACGCGCGGTGAGTAGTTGCTGTCGAAGCCCGCGTCGCTCGCCGAGAACGTGACCGGCTGAACGCCGGCGCCGACGAGGGCGCCATCGCTCGCGCGCGTCACCCGCGTGGTCATCGTCAGCTCACCGGCCGTCTGGCCTTTCACGCGGAAGGAGACGAAGACATGCCGGCCTCCGCCACCCTGCAAGCCGGTCGCGAGCGTGAAGTCGTTCATGAGAGGCCGGAACTCGCCGACGCTGTCGTAGCCGGTGGTGCCGATGAGCAGCGAGTCTCCCGCCCAGCTCGGTGTACCCGACGGAATCGGAACGCCGGTCACCATCGTTGGACGCGGCGTCGGCATCGGCGTCGGCTGAATGCAGCACGCCGTCACCACCAGCCCGGCAACGAGGACTCCCAGAAACGCTCTCATACCGCCTCCACTCACCATGGAACCGACACCTGCGAGCGGCGAGGCAGGCCCGCGACGGCGCCCAGCTTCGTCACGGCGCGCGCACCGACGACACAACCGAACTTCGCCACCCGAGTGACGTCGTCGATCGTGAGCCTCTCGAGCGCGTGCCTCGTTCCCGCGAGCGCCGACAGCCCCGTGAGCAGGCCCGATGTGAAGCCGTCTCCCGCGCCGGTCGTGTCGACGACCTTCACCTTCGGAGCCGCCACCCGCCGCGTCTCACCCCGAAATCGAAACGCCGCGCCGCTCGCGCCACACGTCACCACCGCCAGTACCACGCCGCGCCGCTCGAGCCGCAGCAACGCCTCGTCGACGTCCTTCGTGCCGGTGACGAAGTGAATCTCCTCGTCCGACAGCTTCAGCACCGCGAGGTTCGCGACCAGCTCATCCAACAACCGGCGGAGCACCGACGGGTCGGGCCACAGGTGCAGCCGCAGGTTGGGATCCGACGAGGTGATGTGCCCGGCCGCGTACGAGCGCTTCACGGCCGCCTTCACCGCCGCGCGCGCCCTGGGCTGCAACAACGAGTTCGTACCGACGTGGAGAATCTTCGTGCGCGCGATCGCCTTTGCCGCGCCCTTCGTGTCGCGCTCGTCGAGAAACGTCTCAGCCGCGCGCGTTCGGTAGAACGTGAACGAGCGCTCACCCGTCGCCGTGAGCGAGAGAAACGCGAGGCCCGTCTTGCCTTCGTTCGTGTGTCGCAAGAACGCCGTGTCGACACCTTCGTTCGCGAGCCCCTGCTGCAGGAACCAGCCGAACTCGTCGTCACCGGTGACTCCAACCAGCGCGCTCTTGCCACCCAGCCGCGAGACGCCGACCGTCACGTTTGCCGGAGCGCCGCCCAGACACGGCTTCCACGTCGCGACGTCACGCACCTTCTGACCGCGGCGGTCCGGCAGGAAATCGACCAGCGCTTCTCCCAGACAGATGACGTCGTGGCCGCTCAATCGGCACCCACCTGTTCCATGAACTCGACCGACTTGAGCTTGCGGCCCAGGTGGTGCGCGATGAACACGTTCAGCATCTCCCGCGCGCGCGCTCGCAAGGCGGGCTCCATCGGCGTGCGCTCTCCTGCCTGGAGTCGCGCCAGCGCCTCGACGACCTGCGGAGAGACGGGAAACCCGTTCGGCACGCGCGGCGCACACGCGAAACAGACGACGCCACCGTGCTCGGGGTCGAAGCGCGGGCGCTCACCCGTGGGCTGCCCACACAAGGCGCACGGCGAGAAGTTCGGCATGAACCCGGCCTGCGCGAGCGCATCGAGTTCGAAGAGCAACAGCGACGTCGGGCCCGCCTGCTTCGCTTCGAGCTTCTGCAGGTAGTCCTTGAGGCCGTCGAACAACACCGCGTGCGGCTCGTTGTCGCGGGTGAGCTCGCGAATCAGCTCGAGGCAATAGAGGAGCCTCGCGATGCGCGGCAGGTCGTCACGCAGCCGATGAAAGCTCTGCACGATGTCGACGCCGTCGAGCCTGAACGTTTCGCCGCGCCGCTCCGAGAGTCTCGCGCGAAGGTGGGTGCCGGCCTCGAGCGCACCGGCGAACCGCTTCTTCGACTTGCGCGCACCGGCAGCGAAGGCCGAGAGCCTGCCGCGCTCTCTCGTGAACAGCGTGACGATTCGATCGGCCTCGCCGTAGTCGACGCTCGAGAGCACGAGCGCCTCGTCGACGATGGGCGAGCTCACCTCGCGCTCCACGCCGCGCGCTGCGCGAAGAGCCACACGGTCTGCAGCCAGCCGCCGAGCGCGACCGTGAGCACGAGCGCCACCGTCACCAGCACCGCCGAGATCGCCTGCTCGCGACGCTGCAGCTCCAGCGCCTTCGGGTCGAAGCTCGAGTCTTTCGGAGCGTCGGGCAGCCCATCGAAGCGCGACAACGTCTCGTCGACGTTCAGGCCCACCGCGCCCGCGTACGACTTGAGCGCGTTCACCACGAAGACCCGCTCGGGCCACTTCTCGGTCTCACCGTCTTCGATGGCGCCGACGAGCAGCGAGGGCAGCTTCGTCACGCGCACGAGGTCGGAGCGCGAGAGCCCTCTGCGCTCCCGCTGCGCCACCAGGAACTTCCCGAACTCGAGCCGCGCCTGTTCGGCCGACGCCTGCGTTTGAACGGCCACGGCTTACTTCTGCTCCTTGAGCTTCAGGCAGAGGTCCTTCAAGTCGAGGTTCGACGCCTTCTCGATGCAGGCCGCGAAGCTCTTCTGCGCGTCTTCGGTCTTGCCAGCCTTGAGCTGGCAGACGCCCACCTTCTGATGCGCGTCTGGCGCCTCGGGGCACGCGTCGCGGTAGCGGCCGAACTGCTTGCAGGCCTCGTCGTTCTGGCCCTCCGAGTCGTACAGTTGGCCGAGCTGCGAGTAGCCAAGGCAGTACTTCGGGTTGATGGTGACGGCCGCCTTGAGGTGCTCGACCGCGTTCTTCGAGTCGCCCTTCTTGAAGTACGCCCAGCCCATGTTGCCCTGGGCGATGAAGGGCGCGCCGTAGAGCACGTCGTTGAGGGCCTCACCGTAGAGGGCGATGGCGTCGTCGTACCGCTTGAGGTCCATGTACAGGTTGCCGAGGTTGGTGGTGGCCTCGGAGAAGGGCTGCTTGAGCGTGCGCGCCTTCTCGTAGGCGGCCTTCGCTTCGTCGAGCTTGCCGAACGAGTGGTGCAGCAGAATGCCGCGCAGGTGCCACGCCTCGGCGAACTCGGGGTTCAGCTCGAGCGCCTTCTCGTTCTCGACGTACGACTGCTGCGCGTTGCGGCTCACGAGCCCGACGGCGAGGTCGTACGCGCTCTGCGCCTTGTCGCGGTTCTCCTGGCTCACGTAGTGCGCACACGACGACATCACGAACGCGAGACAGAACGCCGAGAAGAGCTTGCCGATGTTCACCACGCCGGCCTTCTGACCCGTGGGCGGCTTCTGGCCAGCCTGCAGCGGAACACCGGGCACGGCCGAGGGAGCGGGCGGCTCACGTTGGAACACGGGAGCGGTGCGAATGAACGTCTCCTGCTCGTCGGGGGGCCGGCCGCGGAAGTTCAGGTTGTCCATGATGAAGCCCATGGACTCGACGAAGCCGAGCGCCTCGGCCTCTTCGGCCTGGTACTTGTCGGCGGGCACGGTGCCATTCGTCGGCACGTACACCGCGCACTCTCCCGCCTCGCTCAGGTACAGGTACACGAAGACGGCAAAGCCGCTGGGGCCGCGCAGGCCGAGCACGTAGGCGGTGGCGGGACCGGCGCTGCGACCGGGCACGGCGAGGTGGGGCTGGTTGAGCGACTGGTAGAGCTGAACCACCTGCTCCTTCACTGCGGGCAGGCCCTTGAGGCGCTCGTCGATCGTGTACACGTCGTGACTTCCCTTTCCTCGGTTCAGCGCGTGGTGACGCTGAACTCCTGGCGAACGTCGTTCGAGTCCGCCGCGGTGCGCTCGAACTTGATGAGCGGCATCTCGATGGTGACCTGGTCGGCCGTCATCGAGCCTTCTCCGACGATGACGCGGAAGAAGTGATCGGCCCGCGTCGACTTCGGCTGATCCTTGTGGGCCTGCACCTTGCGCGCCTGCAGCAGCACCGAGTTCTTCCCGGGCGCGAAGTACTTCGTGATGTCGCTGACGATCTGCTCGTCGTCGCTGCGCAGCGTGCGAACGAACTTGCCGTTGATGTACAGGTCGATGTCGTACTCAGTGCGGCCCAGCACGTTCTGCTCGGTGACCACGAAGTACTTCTTGGTGATCAGGCCCTCTTCCTTCACCGCCGCGTTCGGCTTCTCGTTCGCGATGGTGACCTTCTTCACCGCGTAACCGGGCGCGTCGATGTGCACGTTGCCCTTCTCGTCGATGACGACGTTCACCTTGGTGAAGTTCTGGTTCACCAGGCCATCGACGTTCACGCCGTTGACGAAGACGTCGGCCGCCGAAGCGACCGTCGCGACGAGGAACACCACGAGCAGGGTCAGACGAGTCATTCGATCTCCGGTGCTCCGGCCAACGCGGGTGGGTCTAGCGCAAGTGTAAACCATTGGCATGTGAGGAAGATTTCGGCTACCGGACGCAGCCCCTCATGAGCTTCTTCACGCGCCTGAAACTCGCGTTGTCCTTCCTGTTTGGAGGCGATTTACCGGCCTCCGCGACGCCGGTGACGCCCTCGTTGCCGGCCCCCGAGCCGAAGCCTGCGCTGCCTCCGCCCGCCCCCGTGTTGACGCCCGAACAGCAGCATGGGGCGGCGCTGTTCTTCCTCGGATTGCTCCAGCGTGAAGGCCGGCTGCTCGACTTCCTGCAGGAGGACATCACCTCGTTCTCCGACGCAGACATCGGTGCCGCCTCGCGCGTCGTGCATTCAGGCTGCAAGAAGGTGTTGGCGCAGTACCTGGCCGTCACGCCCGTGGTGAAGGACATCGAAGGCGCATCGGTCTCGGTGCCGCAGGGCTTCGACGCGAGCCGCTTCCGTCTCACCGGCAACGTGACCGGTCAGGGCCCGTGGAATGGCAGCCTCAAGCACCACGGCTGGGTGGCGACGAAGATCGAGCTGCCGGCGGTGCCGTCGACGGTCGACGTGAAGGTCATCGCTCCTGCCGAAGTCGAGCTGCCGTGAGCGCGACGTTCTCCATCGGCATCGATCTCGGCACGACGCACTCGGCGATCTCGTACATCGCGCTCGACGCGAAAGAAGGCC
>JAEUJR010000385.1 GCA_016793585.1 Archangium sp. | reverse complement strand
CTCGAGAGCAGCGTCGCGTCGAAGCCGAGCTCGTGGCGCGCGAACGCGAAGTACTTCGGCAGCGCGGCCGGCACCTCGGCGGCGTGATGTTCGACGGCCTGGAGCACCGCCGCCGTCGTCGCCAGCCCGCACAGGCGCAGCACGTCGACGAGGTAGTCGGGGAAGAACGACGTCTCCATCAGCGGCTGGCCCAGCGACCGCGCCACCGTCTCGTCGAGCGCCTCGAGCGCGGGCTGATGCACCAGCGCTTCGAGCGAGAGCAGATCGACCGGCAGGTCACCATCGCTGCGCGCGAGCGTCTTCTTCGCGGCCTCACGCGAGGTGGCGAGGTCGCGGCGAATCGAGACGAACTCCTGATCAGCCAGCTCGAGCAGCCCGGCCACGCGCGCGAAGCGGCGGGCGATGGCGTCGGGCACGGCGTCGTTCACCTTGTAGCCGAGGTCGTGCTCCACCTCGGCCCACGCGTGCTGCAGGGCGGTGCGAACCTGCACCTCGAAGCGGAAGTCGGGGTGCGGCCCGTCACGGTGGGCACAGACGTAGTGCACCGAGCGATAGCCGGCGGGCTTCACGCGCTCGAGGGAGTTGCCGAAGTCGACCTCGAAGTGCTGCTCGATGAGGCGCGCGACCTGCTCGAGGTGGTCTTCGAATGACACCGACACGCGCAGGCCGACGAGGTCGGTCACTTCCCACAACGAGCGGTAGCTCTTGTCGGGCCGCCCGAGCTTGTGCGCGAGGCTGGTCTGCTCCTTCAGGCGCCAGGTCACGAACGAGACGGGTACCTCGTTCGTGCGCAACAGCTGGGCGAGGCGGTCGTGCAGGGCCTGGCCGACGCTCCGCAGCGAAGGAGCGAGGTGCACGAACTGCTGAATCATCACGTCGCTCACGGTGGAGCACCCTACCTCTGCTCTTCGACGTTGAGCACGGTCGCGGTCGACGCGCCCCGCGCACGGCCCGACCCTGACCGAACGCGCTGGTGCTCTCTGCCCGTCTGCGAGAGAAGTCACGCGGCCGCTTTGACCTTTCAGGTGCCCAGGTGTCGCAGCCCTTGATGACGACCACTCGTTTCGCGCTGACGCTGCTCCTCGTCGGGTTGACGGGGTGCGGGCAGAAGTCGGCGGCCGCTCCGAAGTACACGACGACGAAGGTCGACAAAGGCCCCGTCATCGGCCGCGTCACCACGACTGGCACCGTCTCGGCGCTGGTCACCGTGCAGGTCGGCGCGCAGGTGTCGGGCCGGCTGCAGTCGCTCAACGCCGACTTCAACTCGAAGGTGACGAAGGGCCAGGTGCTGGCGAAGCTCGACCCGTCGCTGTTCGAGGCGCAGGCGTCGATGGCGCAGGCGAACGAGAAGGCGGCGCTGGCCGGGCTCGCGCGCTCGCAGGCCCAGGAGAAAGACGCGCAGCGCAAGCTCGCTCGCGCCAGGCAGTTGGCAGAGCAGAAGCTGGTGCCGCTCGCCGACCTCGAAGCGGCGCAGTCGGAGGTCGAGGTCGCCCAGGCCAACATTCAGGCGGCCGAAGGCGCCGTCGCGCAGGCCCGCGCCGCACGCCAGCAGGCGCAGGTGAACCTCGCCTACACCACCATCACCTCGCCCATCGACGGCACCGTCATCTCGCGCGCGGTCGACGTGGGGCAGACGGTCGCGGCCTCGCTCTCGGCGCCGACGTTGTTCACCATCGCCGAGAACCTCTCGAAGATGCAGGTCGACACCAACGTCTCCGAGGCCGACGTCGGCAAGCTGTCAGACGGCATGGAGGCGAGCTTCTCGGTCGACGCCTTCCCCAACCGCGTCTTCAAGGGGCGCATTCGGCAGATTCGCTACGCACCGCAGGTCGTGCAGAACGTCGTCACCTACGATGCGGTCATCGACGTGGCGAACGACGAGCTGCTGTTGCGCCCCGGCATGACCGCGAACGTGGCCTTCATCTACGCGCGCTCCGACGACGCGCTGCGGGTGCCGAACGCGGCGCTGCGCTTCCGCCCCGACGCCGAGCTGATGCGCAAGGTGACGAAGCCCGAGACGGGCAAGCGGCTGCTCTGGGTGCTCGATGGCGACACGCCCACGCCGGTGACGGTGAAGGTGGGCCTGTCGGACGGAACCGTCACGGTGGTGGAAGGCGACGTGAGCGACGGCGCCCAGGTCATCACCGACAAACAGAGCGCCGATGGGCCGAAGCCTTCGGGGCTCGGAGGCTCACCCGGAATGGGTGGCGGCGGCATGCGGAGGGCCTTCTGACATGACGGCCGTGGTGGCCCTCGAGGGCATCACGCGCGTCTTCTCGCTGGGCGACGTCGAGGTGCACGCGCTGCGGGGCGTCTC
>JAEUJR010000342.1 GCA_016793585.1 Archangium sp. | reverse complement strand
AACCTGCATCGACGACGGAACCTGCATCGACGACGGAACCTGCATCGACGACGGAACCTGCATCGACGACGGAGCCGGCGTCGACGACCGAGCCGGCGTCGACGACCGCACCCGCATCAACGCCCGCACCCGCATCAACGCCCGCATCCACTGAGCCTGCGTCGCGATTCTGCCCAGCATCGAATTCAGCACTCGCCGTTCCGATCAGCGGCACCAACAACTCGGGCGCATTGGACGCATTCGTCGAGATCACGAGCCGAGCGGCATGACTACCAGTGCGGCGCGGCGTGAAGATCACCTTCACCACGACAACCTGCGACGGAGCCAACGACGTCGGGGTCGACGACCCGAGCGAGAACGACGGAGCATCAGCTCCGCTCAGCTGGACCGACGTGAACGACAGATTCGCAGAGCCGCGATTCGTGAGCGCGATGGACCGCTCGAGCGACACCTGAGCTCGCACGTCACCGAAGTCGAGCGCTCCAGGGTCGACGTCGATCTCTCCGAAGGTGCGCGTGACCTGAGGGCCGCAGTTGCAGGCCGGAAGCAGAGCGATAACGGCCAGAGCGAGCGCGCGGGACATGACACCTCGTGACGTATCGGAAGCGACCACTCTTGCGCGAACTGGCTTCCGTCGGCGAGCGAAGTTGACGCGGGCCTTTCCCACGCAAGAGTTCACCTCGTGCACCGGCGGGGGAGCAGGGTTTCGATGTGCCTCGCAGTTTCGGAGTCACGTCACTTCGGGGCATCCCCGAGGGTGTCGAGCAACTCACCGTATCGTCGCGACGACCCTGGCGGCACGGTGTGCCGGACCGACGTCGCAGAGCTGGTCAGGCTGTTCTCTCGTCCGGTGCACGTATGAGTGAGCGCAGCCCCTGGCCGACACCGACGAGCGTGCGGCGAAATGATGCTCGCTTCATCGCGCGCCAGGCGTGGAATCGCACCGACCTGTTGCGCGCGCTGTCGGTGGAGTTCGGCGCCTCTGGCATCCCGCTCCGCGACCTCGTCGACCGCCTGCTTCGAGCCGTCACCTCGCCCGAGCACGAAGTGCGCACCATTCAGCGCGTACTCGAGGGCAGCCCTTTCGGCGTCGAGCGCTACCGCGGCTTCGAGCGACGACCGAACGCCCTGAGCCGCTTCGGGCTGCCACGCTTCTCGTTCGCACCCGCGCTTCATTCCTGGCTCGGCCTTCCCCCCGAATGGGCGACCTGGTTCACCGACTTTCGCGAGTTCGAAAGGAAGCAACAGCCGCCGAAGACGCAGCACTACCAGCGCTGGTGGACGGCGCGACGCTGGTCGATTCCCCGGCTCATCGAAGCGCCGAAGTCACAGCTGCGGCGCATGCAGCGAAAGCTGCTCCACGAAGTGCTCGAGCGTGTGCCGTTTCATCCAGCAGCCCACGGCGGTGTCCGCGGGCGCTCTGCGGTCACCCACGCGAGCCTTCACACCGGCCGCCGGGTCGTGGCGCAGTTCGACCTCGCCGACTTCTTTCCTTCGATCACCTTCAAGCGGGTGTCGGGATTCTTCGTCGCGCTCGGATACCCGGCGCCAGTCGCACGCGAAGTGGCCGCGCTCACGACCACCACGACGCCCGCGGCGTTGCTCGAGCTTCAACAACTGCACAGTGGCGGCGATCGGGTCGTCTTTCACCAACTCGTGATGCGCCTGCGGGAGCGCCACCTTCCACAAGGAGCACCGACGTCTCCCGCGCTCGCGAACCATCTGACGTTCATGCTCGACCAGCGGCTGACCGAGGCGGCGAAGTCGATGGGCCTCACCTACTCACGCTACGTCGACGATCTCGCCTTCTCAGGAGACGTCCCCGTCTCGCTCGAGCGGCTCGAACGAATCGTCGAGTCGAACGTCATCAGCGAAGGGTTCACGCTGCGGCACCGAAAGAGCCGGCTGCAGACGAGCTCGACCCGGCAACGGGTCACCGGCCTCGTCGTGAACGTGAAGCCGCAGCCGGGCCGAAAGGAGTTCGATCGCTTCCGCGCGCTCCTGCATCAGCAGGCGAAGACACCGACCGTTCCACGCGCTGAGCTCGAAGGACGAGCCGAGTGGTTCAGCACGGGAAATCCGGCGCGCCGGGCGAAGCTGCGTCGCCTGCTCGACGCGATCAATTCCGCTGCTGCATCTGCTGCTGCTGGAGCTGCTGCATCAACTGCTGCCGAATCTCCGGCGGGAGCTGATCGAGCCCGTTGATTCCGCCGTTCCCGAAGTTCGGAGGCGGCGGAGGCTTGTTGAACAGCGCCGCGCCCGCGCCCCACG
>JAEUJR010000334.1 GCA_016793585.1 Archangium sp. | reverse complement strand
TCCGATCACGGGGAAGAAGCGCAGCTACGCCGATGACTTCACGCTCGATCTGTCGGCGTGCATCTTCTGTGAGCTGTGTGTGCAGGTTTGCCCTGCAGACGCGATCGTGATGACGCGCGAGCAGGAGGAGCCGGCGTACGGGCGCGAGTCGCTCGTGCTGACGATGGCGAAGCTCTACGAGAACGAGAAGAAGAAGACGCGCTCGTGGGGCGATGGGACGAAGTTGATGGAGATGCAGGTTCCGCCGAAGCCGCCTGCTCCGGCGAAGCCCGCGGTTGCGGCAACTCCGGCGGCGGCGGCAACTCCGGCGGCGGCAGCACCGACGCCCGCGTCAACGACTCCTGCGCCCGCCGATGTGAAGTCCCCCGCCGAGACCGCACCTGCCGCATCGCCTCGCGCAGAAGGAGGCACGCCATGAACTTCGAGTTCGACCTCGGGTTCTCGATCATCGCCCCGATCATCGTCGTCTCCGCGCTCTTCGTGGTCCGCGCGAAGAACCTCATCCACGCGGTCCTCTGGCTCGGAGCCACGCTGCTCGGCACAGCGGCGCTCTACGCCCGCCTCAACGCTCCGTTCCTCGCCGGCGTTCAGGTGCTCACGTACGTCGGTGGTGTCGTCACGCTCATGATCTTCGGCGTCATGGTCACGCGCCGTCACGACGGCATCGACGCCGAGGCCTCGAGCGAAGGCTCGGAGCGCGGACTCATCTTCGCCGCCGCCTTCTTCGTCCTTCTCTCGGTCGTCACCTGGAAGACAGCGCCGGTGATTGCGAATCCGGCGCCCATCGCCACCAGCGCGCAGCTCGCCCGCGTCCTCCTCGATGACTACCTCATCGCGTTCGAGGCGCTCTCGCTGCTCCTCCTCGCCGCCATCGTCGGAGCCGTCGTCCTGGTTCGCCGCAAGGACCCCGAAGCCGTCACCAGGCTCCGCCAGGGCTCGGCGCTCCCGCTCATCAACGAGGTCGAGTCATGACGCTCACCTCGTGTCTCATTCTCGCGGCGGCCGTGATGGCCATCGGGCTCTACGGTCTCGTCACGCGCAAGCAGGCCGTGGCGATGCTGCTCTCGGTCGAGCTCATGGCGAACGCGGCGAACATGGTCTTCGCCTCGTACGGGCACTTCCGCGGCGGCCCATCTGCACAGGTCTTCGTGCTCTTCGCGTTGGCCATCACCGTCGCTGAGGTGGCGGTCGGGCTCGCGCTCGTGATGCTGCTGTACCGACGTCACGCAGACACGACGGTCGATCTCGCGAGTGAGGCGCGGCAATGAGTCCCTCGAATCTGGCCATCGTCGCGACGCTGGCGCCCGCGGTCGCTGCGTTGTTGTTGCTCGTCGTCGCGCCGCTCCGACACAAAGGCGCTCCCGCTGCATGGGTGACGCTGCTGGGGAGCCTCGTGTCGTTGGGCTCGGCGATCGCGCTGCTCGTCGGCCGCCTCGATGGCGCCGCCGATGTTCGCGTCACCACTCCGTGGATTCAGGAGGGCAGTCGCTCGATGGCCGAGATCGGCGTGCTGATCGACGGCGTCTCGGTGCCGATGCTCATCATCGTCTGCCTCGTCGCGCTCTGCGTGCAGCTCTTCTCGGTCGCGTACATGCACGACGAGCCGCCGCGCGCGTACGGCAGGTACTTCACGCTCCACGCGATGTTCCTCTTCAGCATGAACATCGTGGTGGTCTCGCCGAATCTGCTGCAGCTGTTCGCGGGCTGGGAGCTGGTCGGACTCACGAGCTACCTGCTCATCGGCTTCTATTTCGCCAAACCCTCGGCCGCGCAGGCCGCGGTGAAAGCGTTCTGGATGACGAAGCTCGCCGACATGGGCTTCCTGTTCGGGTTGCTGGTGCTCTTCGTGGCGACCGGCGGCTTCGAGTGGAACTCGACGCCCAGCACGCAGGTGGCGACGTGGGTGACCGCGTTGCTCTTCGTCGCCGTCATCGGCAAGTCGGCGCAGTTCCCACTGCACATCTGGCTGCCCGACGCGATGGAGGGCCCGACGCCCGTCTCAGCGCTGCTGCACGCCGCCACGATGGTCGCGGCTGGCGTCTTCCTCGTCGTGCGCGCCGACCCATTGTTCGCGCAGGCGCCTGCGACCCGCGAGATCATGCTCTGGGTCGGCACGGTGACCGCCGTCTTCGCTGCCGGCCTCGCGCTCGTGCAGAAAGACATCAAGAAGGTGCTCGCGTTCTCGACCGCCTCGCAGCTCGGCTACATGGTCGCCGCGCTCGGAGCCGGTCAGGCCTTCGCCGGCTTCTTCCACCTCGGCACGCACGCGTTCTTCAAGGCCCTTCTCTTCCTGGCTGCGGGCAGCGTGATTCACGCAGTGCACTCGAACGCTCTCGAAGACATGGGCGGGCTGCGCAAGAAGATGCCGCTCACCACGGCGGCTTTCGTGATCGGAGCGCTCTCGCTCGCAGGTGTTCCGGGCTTCGCAGGCTTCTTCAGCAAAGACCTCGTGCTGGGTTCCCTGGAGGGCAAGGGCCACTGGATTCCGTGGACGCTGCTGATGGGCTCGGCGTTTCTCACCGCGTTCTACATGGGCCGCGTCGTCATCAAGGCCTTCTGGGGCAACGAGTCGGAGAAGTCGTCGCACGCGCACGAGAGCGGCGTCGCGATGACGGGCCCGCTCATGGTGCTCGCGATTCCGTCGCTGGCTTCGGGTTTCCTCGGAGGCTGGCTCGCCTCGCAGGTGAAGACCGAGTACCACGTGCACCTCGGGCTCACGCCCATCGTCGCGTCGTCGATGGCCATTCTCGGAATCGTTGCCGCGGTCGTCGTCTTTGGCCGTGGCGGCAAGGCGCCCTTCGCGGGCGTGCTCGAGAAGCTCGACACGTTCTCGCTCGTCGATCGCACCTGGGCGAGCGGCTACCGCATCGGTCTGCTCGGCATCGCCTCGCTCGCGGGGTGGATCGATCGCTACCTCATCGACGGCCTCATGAACTTCACCGGCTGGGCGACGCTCGAAGGCGGCGCGTCGGCGCGCAAGCTCCAGACCGGCCTCGTGCGTGACTACGCGCTCATGGTCGTCGTCGGCGTCGTGGTGCTGGTGCTGATCGGAGTCCTTCGATGAATCACCTGCTCGCCATCACCATCGCGGCTCCAGCCATCGCGGGAGGGCTGCTGCTGGTCGTGCCGTCGACGGCACGCCTCGCGATGCGCCTCGTCTCGCTCATCGGCGCGGTCATCTCGCTCGGCACCGCCATCATGGTCGCCACGCAGTACGACCGCGCGCAGGGCGGGCTGCAGTTGCTCGAGACGGTGCCGCTCGTTCCTTCCCTCGGCATTCACTTGAAGCTCGCGGTCGACGGCTGGGGCGTCGCGCTGCTGCTGCTCACTGGCGTCATCATCGTCGCCGGCGTGCTCGCGAGCTGGACAGTGGCTCGCCGCGACAAGGAGTTCTTCCTGCTGCTGCTCGTGCTCGTCGCAGGCGTCTTCGGCGTCTTCGTCGCGCAAGACCTCTTCGTCTTCTTCCTCTTCTACGAGATCGCCGTGCTGCCGATGTACCTGCTCATCGGCATCTGGGGCGCGAGCCACAAGGTTCCCGCCGAGGGCCCGTTCAAATTCACGTGGAAGCGCTTCGACGTCGGCTCGAAGGAGTACGCCGCGATGAAGCTGACGCTGATGCTGCTGGTCGGCTCGGCGGCGATCCTCGTCGCGATGTTCCTGCTCTGGGCGAACTCGGGCGCGCGCACCTTCGACATGCAGGTG
>JAEUJR010000949.1 GCA_016793585.1 Archangium sp. | reverse complement strand
AAGCTCCCTTAGCTCAGCTGGATAGAGCGTTGGACTACGAATCCAAAGGCCGGAGGTTCGAATCCTCCAGGGAGCGCATCAGGCCTCGCAAGTGCGATGACGAGCGAACTCGACGAGCAGTTCATGCATCAGGCGCTGAAGCTGGCGCACGAAGGAGCCTCGCTCGGTGAAGTTCCCGTCGGGGCCGTCGCGGTGAAAGACGGCGTGGTGATCGGAACCGGGCTGAACCGCCGGGAGATCGACAAAGACCCGTTCTCTCACGCAGAGCTCATCGCCATGCGGCGTGCGGCCGAATCGGTGGGCGCGTGGCGACTGCTGGGCGTGACGGTGTACGTGACGTTGGAGCCGTGCGCGATGTGCGCCGGCGCGATGGTGCAGGCGAGGGTGGGGCGGCTGGTGTTCGGCGCCTCAGACCCGAAAGCAGGCGCCGTCGGCTCGTTGTACGACCTGGTTCGTGACAGTCGTCACAACCACCAGGTCGAGGTGTCGAGCGGAGTTCTTGGCAACGAGTGCAGTGTCGTGCTGAAGGACTTCTTCAAGTCGTTGCGGCAGGCGAAGAAGACAACTGAATAGGTACTGGAGAGTTGGCCGAGTGGTCGAAGGCACCTGACTCGAAATCAGGCATACCGGTAACGGTATCTAAGGTTCGAATCCTTAACTCTCCGCAATGTCCCACCGGCTTTTGCTTCGCCGGGCCTTGGAGAGGTGGCCGAGCGGTCGAAGGCGCACGCCTGGAAAGCGTGTAAATCTGAAAGGGTTTCGTGGGTTCGAATCCCACCCTCTCCGCTGGTAGAGTGTTTCTCGAATGAACTTCTGGTCAGGGCAACGCGGGGCCGTGAACCCCGCCAGGTCCGGAAGGAAGCAACGGTAGCGTTACTTCGCGTGTGTCCTGGCCGTCCTCATCGCTGAACGAATGATGTCGTACCGAAGAGCCGCTCCCGAAACGGAGCGGCTCTTTGCGTTGGGGCTCAGTTCTTCCCGCGCACGAAATAGAAGCCCTCGCCGTCGCGATCGGCGAGCGAGAACCCGGCTTGCTCGAAGAGCTGCTTGGCGTGCTCGAACCGCTCAGGCTCGATGGGCGCCATGAGGATGATGCGGTTCAACGCGGGCAGCTGCCGCGCCGCCTGAAAACACGGCTCCTCGGGGAAGTCGCAGGTGCACCACCAGTGATCGGCGGTCGCGCCGCGCTCCTGTGGGCGGAACATCAGGTTGCTGCCGTTGAACCAGAACGAGCCGCCCGAGCCCCAGAGGCCTTCGTTCATCACCACCAGGCCCGTGCCTTCGCGGCTCGCGCGCGTCGTGAGCCTGAACAGCTCGGGGCGCTCGGGCAAGAAGCCGGTGCGCGACCACGGCGGAATGCTGCCCAGCGGCATGAGCGCGGGAACGGCTGGCGCGAGGGTGAGCAGCGCGACCAGCACCACGAGCGGCCTGGCGAGTGCCCCCTTCATCCACCCCGCGGGAGGCTCAGCGTGCTTGCCGAAGGCGGCGGCGGCGAGCTCGGCGAACGCGGGCGCCCCAGCGACGCACAGGAGCACCAGCATCGGGTAGAGGAAGCGATCTTCTTTGTGCGGCGTCGCGCTGACCGAGACGAAATAGACGATCGCCGGCACCACGAAGAGCCACACCCGCGCGCGGCTCCAGCGCCAGAGCACCAGGCCGACGAGCCCGACGGGCGCGAACAGCCGCGTGAAGTACGTGTACCAGGGGCTGACGCCGAAGCTCGCCGACTTGCCCTGAATGAGGTTGTAGTCGACGTACTCCTGGAACGAGTGCCACCAGCCGCCCCAGCGGGCGTTCGGCAGGGTGGCGCCCCAGGTCTGCCAGTCGAGCACGCCGAGGCCCAGGGCGATCACCGCGCCGCCGGCCGTGCAAGAGGCCAGCGCCCGCCACCGCTTCGTCGCCGCGAGGAACACCAGCGTCGGCGCGATGAAGGCGGCCGAGCCATAGCGGGTCACCTGCGCGAAGCCGAGCAGCACGCCCGCGAAGAACGCCGTCTTCCACCCTTCGTTCGACGCCTTCGCGTCGAGGCGCTCGAGGCCCCACACCAGCAGCGCGGCGCTGAACGACTCACTCATCGCGCGGCAGCCGAAGAAGATGACGAGCGGGTTGAGCGCGATGAAGACGACGGCCCACGGCGCCAGCGCCGGGCCGATTCGCCGCGCGGCGAGCCTCCACACCGCCGCGAGCATGGCCACCTGCAGGCCGAACTGCGGCAGCGCGAGCACGAACCGGCGCGCCTGCACGTCGTGAACGCCGAACGTCTCGGCGGCGCGGAGCAGCCCCGAGAACACGCCCGGCACGAACCAGTTGCGCAGGCCGACCTGCCACTCCCAGGCGAGCACGCCGTAGCCGAAGGCGCGGTTCATGGCCGGGTCGAGCGACTGGAACACCTCGTCGGGGTGCAGCCGGCCCATGCGGAAGACGGCCTCGAGCAGGGGAACGACCGCGAGCGCGACGAGCAGCTTCCATGGAGGGCTCGTCGGTGCGCCTGCCTCGGGTGCCGGGGTCGCCGCGGTCATGATCGTCTCGGCGCTTAGCACCAGCGCGGCGCAATGCAGGCGTTCCTTGTTCGTCGCCCGTGAACGCCGAAGCCATTTTGCACCCAGCGGCGTTGGCTCACGGTACGTTCGCCGCGAGGAAGTTCCTGACACCTCAAAGGACGCTTCGATGACGCCGTGTCAGCACTGTGGTTCGCCCCATCCGCCTGGCACGCCGAACTGCCCGCGCACGGGTGACTCGATGTCGCAGCCCGGCCCCATCGGCCAGCGGCTCGATCGGTACCAGGTCGAGAGCCTGCTCGGCGCGGGCGGGTTCGGCTCGGTGTTTCGCGCGCGGCACGTGCACACCGACGCGGTGGTGGCGCTGAAGGTGCTCAAGGCGCAGCTCGGTGCCGACCCGCAGATGGTGGAGCGCTTCCTTCGTGAGGCGCGTGCTGCTGCGGCGGTGGGCAGCGATCACATCGTGCGTGTGCTCGACGCAGGCCAGGGCCCCGACGGCACGCCGTTTCTCGCGCTCGAGCTGCTCGAAGGCGTCGATCTCAAGGAGCTGGCGGTGCAGCAGGCGCCGCTGCCTCCGATGCGGGTGGTGTTGCTGTGCCTGCAGGTGCTCGATGGGCTCGAGGCCGCGCACAAGAAGGGCATCGTTCACCGCGACATGAAGCCGGCGAACGCCTTCGTGGTGCGCAAGGTCGACGATCGCGGCACCGACAAAGACTTCGTCAAGCTGCTCGATTTCGGCATCTCGAAGATGCACAGCGAAGGCGGCAGCGGGCTGACGATGACGGGCGTCGCGATGGGCACGCCCTCGTACATGGCGCCGGAGCAGTTCTTCGACGCGCGCTCGGTCGATGCTCGAGCTGACGTCTATTCGGTCGCCGTGATGATGTACGAGCTGCTCTCGGGCCGCCTGCCGCTCGACGCCGAGAGCTACGCCGGCCTGATCGTCAAGGTGCGCACCGAGCAGCCGCCGCACCTGAGCCTCGTCGCCGCGAACGTACCGAAGCCGCTGGCCGACGCGGTGATGGTGGGCCTCGCGAAAGAGAAGGAGCAGCGCTGGGGTTCGGCGAAGGAGTTCGCCAACGCGCTGCGCGGGGCGATGGGGCTGCCGCTGCCGGGCAACACGCCGATTCCCCCGCGGGCCACCATGGGCGCGCACAAGCCGCAGCCGCCGCTCGAGGTCGACTCGATGCTGACGGGCAAGACGGCGGTGCCCCAGCGGGCCACGCCGATGCCCGAAGCGAGGCCGTCGACGCCGCCTGCCGTTGCAAGGCCGCCCACGCCCCAGCCCGTGCAGCCGGCGCGCGCGCAGCCCACGCCAGCCGCGCCGCCGTCGGCTCCGGTGCCTGTCACGCCCGCGCAGCAACAGGGCTGGGTCGTTCCAGGCCCGACGGGCCAGACGCCGCAGCAGCAGACGCCGGTGGGCATGGCGCCGCAGTACCAGGCGCCGCAGCCGCAGGCGCCATCGAGCGGTTCGAGCACCCTCAAGTGGGTGGCGATCATCGGCGGTGGGCTCGTCGGCCTCTGCTGTATGTGTCTGGGCATCGGGTCGATGTCGGACTCCTTCCAGACGAAGAAGGATGAGCCCCCGGCCGTGGAGCAGCCGGTCGTCGACGCGCAGAAGGTGCTCGACGACCTGAAGATTCCCGTGCCGCCCAAGGGCAAGACGCCCGCCGCGAATGGTGAGCAGCTCGACCCCAATGGTCACGAGATCTACGACAGCCTCACGCTCGACCCGAAGCCTGACGCCGAAGCGCCCATCGACGAAGCAGACCTGACCGACGAAGACTTCGCCGATCTGCCCTCGAAGGAGGAGCTGATCACCGTCGCGAGCGCGGCCGGCTTCGACCC
>JAEUJR010000317.1 GCA_016793585.1 Archangium sp. | reverse complement strand
CAAGGAGCGCGGCACGATTCACGACGCCAACCTCGGCGCGAAGCTCACACGTGACGAGGTGCGCGCCGCTGGCCCGACGCTGCTCGAGCTCGCGGCCGAGTGGGAGAAGACCGAGCGTTGGCACTGGCTGCAGCTGCTCTGCACGGGCCTGGGCGACAAACTGACAGCCATCAACGGCCTGGTGGAGGTGGTGCTCCGCGCGCGCGACCGCGTGCCGCACGAGGGGTACGCCGTCATCGCGACCCGGCTGCTGGCGATGTTCGCCCCCGAGACCTACGAGCGCACGTTGCCCACGACGGTGCAGCGGTTCCTCTCGAAGGGCTGGTTCGCCGGCCTCGCGCAGCTCGGGCAGCAGCACGGCAACCAGTTCGGCAGGCAGGTACGGCGACGGTTCACCCGGCGTGGAGCGATTCCGCAGCCGCTCGTCGACGGGCTGTCGAGCTCGGCGCTCCAGTTCCCGAAGTACGAGTTGGCCGCGGTGCTCGATGCGCTCAGCGCGCGCGCGCCCACGGGTTTGAACGAGCTGCTCCCGAAGCTGCTGAAGGGCGACGAGAGCGTGGTGATTCTGCCCGTGGTGCACGGGTTCCTTCACCGCCACCGGCAAGACCTGCTCGACCCCTTCCTCGGCGACCGCGTCATTCACGGCCGCTACGCGACGGGCACCACCCGGTGGATTCTGCCCTTCAGCGGCGGCTTCTTCCGCTGGTCGCCAGCCCAGTCGGAGCGCTTCGCCACCTCGCTCGACGGCATCGTGCGCGACGAGAAGCGCGACACCCCGTCGGTGTTCGCCGCGCTGGTGACGTGGCCCGAGATGCCCTGGGCCTCGATGGAGCGGCTCACCGCGCTCGCGACCGACAAACGGCCCGCCGTGCAGGAGAAGGCCATTCGGGTGCTCTCTCGCTGTGACGCAGGCCAGGGCGTGCCGACGCTGCTGGAGTGCCTGTCGGATTCACGCTCGCGCTTCGCCATCTACGGGCTGCGACGTGCCGTGCTGCGCATGCTCCCGAGCGCCGCGGCGGCCGTGTTGTCGAAGGCGCCGCTGACGAAGGTGACGGTCGCGAAAGAGGTGATTCGGCTGCTCGGCGAGCTGCGCGACGACGGGGCCTACCGGCGCGTGCTCGAGCTGGTCGAAGGCAAGCTGCACCGTGACGTGCGCATCGCCGTGCTGCGCGCCCTGTGGGACCACCTCGACCGCGAGCCGACCTGGGCGGTCTACGACAAAGCCGTCGACGACCCCGACTGGGTGCTCGCCAGCCGGCTCGGCGACATTCCCGCCGATCGCCTCACCAGGAAGACCGACGCGCGGCTGGCCGTGCTGCTCGCGAAGCTGGTGAACCGCCCCGAGCCTGAGGCGCGCATCGCGATTCTGCAACGGGCGCCGTCGCTCGCGGTCGTCGACCGGGAGCGCGTCTACCTGTCGGCGTGTCGCGCGCGGCTCGAGTCACGGCTCGACGACGAGGTGCAGGCCGCGATGAGCGCGATGCTGGCGCGCTGTCAGGAGCCCGACGTGCCCGCGCTGGAGCAGGCGCTGACGCGATTGACGAAAGACCGTCGAATGCTCGAACGCGCGGCCGAGACGCTGCTCTCGGCGAACGTGACGAGCCGCGCCAGCTGGAAGCTGATGGCCGAGGCCGTGGAGCGTGTCGCCGCCTCGAGTCCCACGCTCGCCAGCTTGCGGGTGAAGGCCGTCGCGGCGCGGGACGATCGCGAAGCGTGGGCGAAGGCCATCGAGGCCATCGCGCGCGAGGGCCGGCTCGACTCCGACGTCGTCTTCGCAGCGGCGGCCTCATCGGCGCGGCTGCAGAAGCTCGAGCTCGACCCGATGGTGGAGCGCTTCGCCCAGAACGCCGACGCAGGCGCGCGGCGGCTGTCGGTGTTGCTGCTCGAGCGCGTCGTCGCCGCGAAGGGGTGGAGCCCGGCGCGCCTCGCCCAGCTCGGGCGGCTGCGACGGGACGACGCGCCGTGGGTGTCGAGCGCGGCAGCCATGGTGTGGCCGCCTCGTGAAGACGACCCGGGGTTCTAGAAGGTCGCGACCGTCACGCTCTGCTCCTGCGGGCGCGGGCGAACGGCTTCGGTGACGAGCGGAACGGCCGCGGCGAGCGCGATGGCGCCCGTGACGATGAAGGGCAGACCGGCGAGGCCGATCGCCGGCACGAAGAAGACCAGACACATGCCGATGGTGCTGATGACCGAGGCCCCGATGGCCCAGGGCAACGCGCGCTTGAAGGCCGTGCTGTCTCGTTCGAACAACGTCGACGCGATGGCGGTGCCGAACACGTAGCCCAGCGCTCCGCCCGCGATGGCGCCCAGCCCTCCGCCGACCGACTCACCCTGCCGCGGGTCGATGACGACGCCCACGAGTGCCCCCAGGTAGATGGCGATGGGCACCGTCAACACCCCGATGCCGAACGCGATGAGCGGCGAGAGCACGGCGCGCGCGACGAGCTGTCCCGTGGTGATGGGCTGCGCGGGCTGCTTCGGAACGAGCGAGGCGCTGCGGGGCGCGTCGCTGATGCTGGGCGGAGGCGGCGGCGGAAGGTCGTCGGCCGGAAAGAGCGGGGGCGGCGAGAGCTGCCCGAGCGCGGCGCAGAGGACGAGCGTCGTGACCATGCGGGTGACTCCACCACACTCGCCGTGAAAGGCGCACCGTGCCCCTCCCCGAACAGCCCCACGACGCAAACGAGTGTCGGAAAAAGGGCGGCCTCCGCACCTGGGCCGGCAGCGGTTTCTGGTGGTCAGAAACTTGAGGTGCGCGGCTCCCGCGCGACACTCCTGTGGCTGGTTGAAGCAGGAGGCCTTCATGAGCTGGGACGTGGTGATGTTCGGGTCGATCTCGGTGCCGGAGCGCAGCCGCGAGGAGTGGCTGACGACGCCCATCAATCGGGACGAGTTCCCCTGGCTCGACGAGGTCGGCGGCGTCGACGTGACGCACGAGACGCCAGAGGCGCTGCTCGCGTTTCTCACCGACGTGCCCCTCGCGCCGCACCAGTTCTTCGACGTCTCGGCCGACTCGAGCCTCGTCACCGTGCAGGGCTACCTGAGCGAGGAGCCATACCGCGACGTGTGCCAGGCGCTCGCGTTGCTGTTCGCCAGCGCTGCGGCGTTCGGAGGCACTGGCGAGCTCTCGTTGTTCGGCTACCAGGGCATTCGCTTCGGAGAGCGCCTGACGCTCGCCAATGGCCAGGCCACCTTCCGGCAGGCGACGCAGGAGGAGCTGGGTGAGCTCGAGCGCTCGAAGACGTTTCAGTGCGTGAACGCGCGCATTCACCAGCGCTTCGACACGCTCGTGGGCCGGCCCGAGGCTCCGACAGACGCGCGCCGCGCCACGTGGATCGTGCACCCCTTCACCGGGCGCCGCGTCAGAGCGGCCAACGAGCCCACCCAGCTCAAAAGCTGATGGTCACGCCCAGCGAGAACACGTTGCGCACGTAGAGCAACTGCTCGCGCCCCGACACCCGCTGCGGCAACACGTTCACGTACAGCGCGTAGCGCACGTCGAGGTCGACGTGTTCGTGCACGGGCCTCACCAGCTTCAGCGTGAGCGAGCTCGAGTTCTCGTCGTCCTCCACCACCTGCAGGTCGGGTGACAGGAAGATGCCGTCGGGAAAGCTGGTGAGCTGCAGCGCGCCGGTGGTGAGCAGCGTGAACTTCGACGGCAGCCGGAAGCCCGCGGTCGCCGAGAGCCGGTGCCGCCGCAGCGTCTCGCCGTAGCTGTTCGACGTCTGGTCCATGTACGAGTAGCCGACCGTGAGGTGAAACGGCCCGCGGTACGAGTAGCCCACGCCCACCATGAAGAATGGGTCGAAGCGGCGCAGCACCGGCGTCTCGGCTTCGTCGGGCCGCGGGTTCACGTTGCCGTTGTACGTGCGCGGGTTGAACGAGCCGAACAGCGACACCGAGTGCCGGCGATCGAACCGGTACCGCGCGCTGAGGTCTCCGGTCGGGCCCGAGTACGAGTAGGCGAAGCGTGGCCAGAACAGGAAGCGCGTCGCACCGACCTTGAGCCGAACGTCGATGGCTGGCATCGGCAGAAAGTCGACGAAGGCCTGGCCGACGAGGCTCGTGTAGTCACGGTCGGCGCCGCGGCGATCGCGCACGTTGCCGAAGAGCCCGACGTTGAAGACCTGCGCGAGCCCGAAGAGGAACTCGCCCGTCACCGAGTTCACGATGGTGTCTTCGCTCGGCAGCAGGAAGAACTTGCGGGCCGCGACGTCGTACGTGCCGCTCAGCCTGAAGCGCTCGCCCTCGATGATTCCGTCAACGGTGCCGAGCGCGAACAGAAACCCGTCGGGCGCGGGGCTCGCGTTGCTCGTCACGAAGTCACGGCGCGCGTTGGTGTCGAAGCCCGGGCCGACCCAGAGGCGGGAGGCTCCGCGAAGGTCGACCGCGCCGGCCCACGAAGGCAGCAGCACGGCCAGGACCAGCAGCGCTCGAACTCGGGACCTCACGCGGCGCACACTGTACGCCCCCGGCCGATCGACACCCACGGAAACGAAGAGGGCTTCGCAGACGAATGACGTCCACGAAGCCCTCGTTGTCAGCACGATGGAATCGGCTCAGTCAGCGGCGGCAGCAGCGCCCGCGCCCTTGAGCGCCTTGGCGAGATCGACCGCGCGCTGGCCGGTGATCGACATCTTCGCGATCTCGTCCTTCGACAGGCCGTTGGTGTTCAGGTCGTACTTCGCGACCATCGTCGTCTTCGCGTACGAGACGGCGCGGTCGATGTCCTTCTTCGTCACCGTCGCGCCGGCCTTGAAGTCCCGGTGGTCGACGAAGCGGAAGAAGATGTCGGCCAGCTTCTTCTCGGCCGTCGTCAGCTCGGGCAGCGCCTTCTTCACGTCGGCGCGGCTGATGCGGCCGTCTTCACCACCGGCCTTCACGAGGGTCTTCGCGACGTGGTCGAGCGCGCGGTTCACATCGGCTTTGGCAATGCGGGACATGGTCTCTCCAGAGTTTGACTGCAGGGTGGTGAATGCAGACGACAGACACGGCAGGTGTGACAGGTGTGCAACGGAGGGCTCAGCCCGCGTCCCATCCGAGGTTGCGCTGCAGCGGCATCATCAAGACGGCCAGCGCGTTGAGCAGCTCGAAGTCGCCCGAGGCCTTGATCTCGCCCTTCGTCACCGCGTCGACGGCGTCGAGCGTGCCGGCGACGAAGGCCTCGAAGGCGGGCTCCTGAAAGACGAGGCGAAGGCCTGCCTGCTTGTCGAAGCCTTCACGAATCGGGTCGGGGTCGGCGAAGTGAAAAGTCCACTGGCCGCCCGTCTTGCCGCGCACGTCGAAGGCCACGCTGCCCTGCGTCGCGAGGAAGTCGTCGAAGCGGTGCACCACGAGCCCTGGAAGGAGCCGACCAAAGAAGTCCTGCGTCATCGACACGAACCCTCCCGAAGCGACCGCGAGGGGCGCATTGGGCCATCGCGAATCGCTGATCACAAGCCCCATCGGGAAAAAGGGCGACGCCGATTTTCCGGCCTGCGAGCGTGTTCGTCTTTACCCGTTCGAATCATGACTCGTGGCCTCTGCATCGTGGTTCTGGCGTTCGTCACCGGCTGTGGACCCATCACCTTCGACACGTCGCTGGCAGGAGAAGGCACCGTGTCGGGAAGCCCCCTGGGCGCGCTGCTCAACGTCTTCCCCAGCATCGGCGGCTTCGCGAACATCGACTTCGCGCAGAACCAGGATTTTCAGAACAACAAGACGACGCGCGAGATGGTGCGCAGCGTGAAGGTGAAGTCGCTGGTCGCGCGCATCAAGAGCCCGGCGTCGGCGAAGTTCGACTTCATCGACTCCCTCGAGTTCTCGGCGAAGGCGGCGGGGCAGGCCGACGTCGTGTTCGCGAAGAAAGAGAGCATTCCTGCTGCGGCGACGATGCCTCCGAACTCGACGGTGACCTTCGACGTCGTCGGCGTCGACCTCGCGCCGTACGTGAAGCAGCCGTCGATGACGCTCGAGCTGTCGGGCAAGGGCCGTCAGCCGCCGCAGGACACGACGCTCGAGGTGACGGTGCAGCTGCAGGTGGGCGCGGCGCCGTTCTGATTGGGTGGCGCGCCCGGCTCGAGGGCGGCAGAAGGCGTCGATGATTCGTTTCGACGACCGCTTCGTGCGCTCGCTGCCTGCCGACCCGGAGCCCGACAACGTCGTGCGTCAGGTTCGCGGCGCGGCGTACTCGAAGGTTCAGCCGACGCCAGTGTCGAAGCCCACGATGCTCGCGTGGGTGCCCGAGGTCGCGGTGTTGCTGGGCTTGCCCGAGGCGCCAACCGACGAGTGGGCGAAGGTGCTCGCGGGCAACGCGCTGCTGCCGGGCATGGCGCCGTACGCGGCCTGCTATGGCGGTCACCAGTTCGGAAACTGGGCGGGGCAGCTGGGAGACGGGCGCGCCATCACGCTCGGCGAAGTCATCGCTCCCGACGAGTCGCGGTGGGACCTGCAGCTCAAAGGGCCGGGCCCGACGCCGTACTCCCGTCGCGCCGATGGCCGCGCCGTGCTGCGCAGCTCGCTTCGTGAGCTCGTCTGCAGTGAGGCGATGTTTCACCTCGGAGTGCCGACGACGCGCGCGCTGGCGCTGGTGGCGACGGGCGATCAGGTCGAGCGAGACCTGCTCTATGACGGCAACGCGCGCTTCGAGCCCGGAGCCATCACCACGCGCGTCGCTCCGTCGTTCATTCGGTTCGGCACGTTCGAGCTGCCGGCCTCGCGCGGCGACCAGGCGCTGCTGCAGAAGCTCGTCGATTTCACGGTGACGACGTACTTCCCCTCGTTGGGTGCGCCGTCGCCCGAGACGTACGTCGCCTTCTTCGGTGAGGTCGTGCGTCGCACCGCCGTGCTGATGATGGAGTGGCAGCGCGTGGGCTTCGTGCACGGCGTGATGAACACCGACAACATGTCGATTCTCGGGCTCACCATCGACTACGGGCCGTATGGCTGGCTCGAGGGCTTCGACCCGGGGTGGACTCCGAACACGACCGACCTTCCCGGCAAGCGCTACGCGTTCGGCAATCAACCGCAGGTCGCTCAGTGGAACCTGATGTGTCTGGCGAACGCGCTGTTCCCGCTGGTGGGTGATGCGAAGCCGCTCGAAGACGCGCTCGAGAGCTACGCCGACATCGCGGCCGCCGAGCAGCTGTCGATGATGCGCAAGAAGCTCGGGCTCGCAGGCGACGACGTGAAGGACCGCGAGTTGATGCGGGACTTGTTTCGCACGCTCCTGTCGACCGAGACCGACATGACGTTGTTCTACCGATTGCTCGCGCGCGTTCCGGCGGCGTCGGTGAGTGCGCCTGATGATGCGCTGGTCGCTCCGCTGGCCGAAGCGTTCTACGCGCCCGATCGGGTGAAGGGCGAGGTGCTCGAGGGGTTCGCCGAGTGGTTGCGCCGCTACCTGCATCGCGCGGGGCCCGATGATGGTTCACGCGCGAAGGTGATGAACGCGAACAACCCGCTCTACGTGCCGCGGAACTACCTCGCGCAGACGGTGATTCAGGCAGTGGAGCAGGGCGAGCCGTCGATGCTGACGGAGTGGCTGACCGTGCTGAAGCGGCCGTACGTCGAGCAGCCGGGCATGGAGCGTTGGGCGAAGAAGCGACCCGAGTGGGCGCGTCACCAGCCGGGCAGTTCGATGCTCTCGTGCAGTTCGTGAGTCAGCGGTGCTGCCAGATTTCGTCGAGCACGGTCCACGCGAGCTCCCACGCGCGCGGGCTCACCAGCTCGAGGGCCTCGAGGGAGAGGCGGTTCATTTCACCGAGCTTGAGCTGCCAGTGCGTCTTCACTTCGGCGCCGAAGGCGGTGAGTGGTGCTCCGAAGCGCGCGAAGCCGGGAACGTCTTCGGGTGCGCATGGTGATGGTGAAGCGTGACTCCACTTCGTCGCGCCCTGCGGCGTCATCATCCAGCTCGGCTCGGAGATGAACGGCTCGAAGGTCAGGCGGAAGTGGAAGATCTTGCCGCCGCCGCGAGGGTGAAGAATCGAGCCCTGCGCCATCGTCACGGTGCGACCGGTCGCATTTCCCGTCAGCACGAACTCATGAGCGGTGGCCGTTTCTTTCACGGTCAGCCCGTGGGCGGCAGCGAAGGCGTTCAGATCTTTCACGAGTTGCTCCTTCACTGCTCGAAGCAATAGAGCCGATTGTCACTCGCACACGCGACCGCGCCGAGCCCGCTCCACTTCTCGGTCGGCACGTCGACGATTCCGTACAACCCCGTGGCGTTTTGCGTGGACCACCGTCGACAGGTCGTGTCCCGCATCGGCATCGGCAGCTCCGCGCCGCCATCGAGCAACGTGCCCGTCCACACCTGCCGCTTGTCGAACAGCGCGAACACGTGACCGGTCTCGTCCTGATCGATCGGCGATCTCGGAGGCCCCGCCAGCGACGCGCGGTCATCGAACGGCCGCAGCACCTTTCCGCGCGCGTCTCGCGTGCGCATCACCCACGGCCCGTTCCCCGTGAAGCGCTCCACCGCGTTGATGCGCTGACCCGCTTCGGTCACGTCGGAGAGAAACGCGAGATACGACCCGCCCAACCCGGCATCGGCTGCGAGCGCCTGACACTTCGCATCGCCGCCATCGAGCCCACCGAAATCACCAGTGAACGTCTGCGAGGTCGCGAACACGAACTTCGCTCCACTGGGGAACGGCTCGTCGGCGCCGCGGCAGACCTTGAACTCGGGTGAACACGTCTCGCCCGCCTCGCACCGCGCACAGACTCCGCCGCGCACGCCACAGAACGCCGTGTCATCGCCTGCGTGACACGTGCCGGGATCCGACGGCGTCGCGAACGTGCAGCAGCCCTCACACGTGATGCGCGTGCACGGCTTCGGCCCGGGGCATGCGGTCATGACGAGCAACACCCCCGGGAGGAATCGTCTCACGCCCGACACTCTGCCACGTGCGATGCTGTCGCTCATGGCCTGTTCGGAATGCGGCGCCGACAAGGGTCACCTCTTCGGGTGCTCACGGTCGTCCATTCAGATCCGCACCCCCGAAGCACCGACGCTCGCCGACCGCATCGCCGAAGACGAAGCCGCGCTCACGGCATCGAGCGCGTTCGAGCAGTACCGCCTGTTCGCGTTTCCCTTCGCCTTCGTCTTCATGTGGCTGCTCTCGGATACGGGCTTTGGCCGCTTCGTGCTGCGCACCTTCTTCGGCATGTGGCTGCACGAGCTCGGGCACGCGTCGGCGTCGTGGCTCACGGGCCGGTGGGCGCTGCCGCTGCCGTGGGTCACCTTCTCCTTCGACCGCCAGGTGCTCGTCTCGGTCTTCATGTTCGGCGGCGCGCTCGCGCTCGTCACCTTCGGCCGCAAGCGGAGGTCTCCCACCACCATCGCGGTCGGCGCGGTCTGGTTCCTCGCCACGCTCGGCTGCCACCTGGCGCCCAACTCGTTTCAGCAGCCGTTCTTCGTCTTCGGCGGAGAAGCCGGCGCGATGACCTTCGGCACCTTGATGGCGTGCGGCTTTCTCGTGCGCAGCCCGCTCAAGCTCTTTCAAGGCGGGCTTCGCTGGGGCTGGCTCGTCATCGGCTCGGCGAGCTGGGCCGACGCGATGCGCCTGTGGTGGACGTGTCGCACCGACGACTCCGCGATTCCCTTCGGGCTCGAAGACGGCTCGCCGTCGGACGCCACGCGCCTCGTCGACGAGTTCGGGTGGGACCAATGGCAGATGGTCGACCGCTTCGTGCTCGTCGGAGAGGTGACGCTCGCTCTCGCGCTGGTGGCCTTCGTCGCGGCGCTCGTGCGCGAACGGCTCAGCCCACCGACACCTGCTTCACGCCCTGCTTCGTGAGCCACTCGGCCACGCGCTGGCGGTGGTCGCCCTGAATGACGAGCGCTCCTTCTTCTTCGATGGAGCCGCCGCACCCGAGCGCGCCCTTGAGCTGCTTGAGCCACGCCTCGCGCTCTTTCGGCGACAGCGCGAGCTGCTCGATGACGGTGACCTCTTTGCCGTTGCGGCCCGCGCGCTCCATGCGCACCACGGCCTTCGGCGGCGCCTTCTTCTCGGGCGCAGGCTTTCCCGCTTTCGGCGCAGGCCCGGCAGGCAGCGCGTCTTTGAGCCCTTTGAGCGCGCCGAACGGGTTGTGAGACAGCGCAGGCGCGGCGTCGGTGGGAATGCGCTTCTTCTCGTCGCTCACGTCAGTGTCCGTGGCCGTCGTCCATCGGCGGCGGTTCGGGGAGCGCCTTGAACCACGGCGCGTTCACGTCACCATTCCCGACGACCATGCCGAGAATGAAGCCGGCCGAGGGCCAGGTCTCACGCCCGTTGAGCAGGACCATGGGGGTGCCCTCGAGGTTGTAGCGGCGCGCGTAGGTGATGTCGTCGCGCAGCTTGGCCTGCGTCTCGGGCGAGTCGACGCACGCCCGCAGCGCCTCGGGCGACCGGCCCGTCACCTTCGACGCGAGCGAGAGCACCGTGTCTGACGAGCGCAGCGACTGCTGGTTCGCGAAGAGCGCCTTGCGCACGTCCCAATACAGTGGGTGGTCTTCGGAGCAGATCTGCACCTTCGCGCCGACGCAGCGAATGTCTTTCGTCGAGTCCTTCTCGCCGGGCTTCTCGCAGCCGTCGTCGACGAGCGGGAAGACGCGGGGCTCGATGGAGAGCTTCTCGGCGGGGGCCGCGCCACGCAGCTCTTCGAGCGACTCCTCGAACATGGCGCAGTGCGGGCAGAGCACGTCGGAGAACTCGACCACCTTCATCGGCGCGTTCTGCGAGCCGTGACGCACGCGCACCTTGAGGTCGCTGACGTCTTTCGCGGGCGCCGAGAGCCACTTCTGGCGTGCGGCCGCCGTCACCATCGCCTCGCGTTGAGGCAGGTGCATGAGGTTCTCGACGAGCTGCTCCTCGGTGGTGCCTGCGAGCCGCGTCACCGTGCCGGCCTTCGGCGTGTTGCCGCCCGGCACCAGCATGACGAGGAACGAGGGCGCTCCGACGATGAAGAGCCACGCCACGCCGCCCATCGCGTACTTCTGCTCGGGCATCTTCGGGCCGGGCAGCAGCATGAAGGCCGCGAACGCGTACACCAGCACGAGGCCGTAGGTGCCCAGACAGGTGATGCAGACCGCGCGGGCTTCGAAGCTGGCTGCCGCGAAGACGAGCACCGACACGATGCCGGCCAGCGCCCACACCTTCACGCTCGCGGCGTGCACCTGCCAGTCATCGGTCGAGGCCTTGTACCAGAGCAGCGCGACCAGCAGCGCCGCGGCCATGCCCCACACCACGCCGAGGCCGGCGACCGGCATGCCGAACAGGTCGTGCAGCGCCGACGAGAACTTCGAGTTCCACACCGTCGCGCAGTTGACCGTCTCGTTGATGGAGCACGCCACCTTGCCGCCGTTGCGAACGACGAGCAGCTCGAGCCACTGGTAGACGGCGAGACCGGCGGTGGCCAGGCCCGAGGCCAGCAGCACCCCGAGGGCGGCAGTCGTAGGACGGGCGGGCGTCGATGGCGTGCTCACGCGGGCGCCTTATATACGGACTCCATGGCTCCGCCTGCCGCACAAACGACCGAGTATCGGGCTGCAAAAGACACCTGCGCCCTGGTGGACCTGTCGTCGAGACAGCAGCTGCGGGTCACTGGCCCCGACCGGGTGTCGTTTGTGCAAGGCATGGTCACCAACGACGTCGAGAAGCTGGCGGTGGGGGCCAGCTGCCACGTGGCCATGTTGACGGCCAAAGGCGCGATGGTGGGTGACGGCCGCGTGGTGAAGCTCGCCGACGAGCTGCTCGTCGACACCGGCGCGGGCTTCGGGCCCACGGTGCGCGACTTCTTGAACAAGTACCTCATCAGCGAGGAGTGCGAGGTCGTCGACGCTCCCGACGTCGCGGTGCTGGGGCTGCTCGGGCCGCAGGCGGCGACGTGGGCAGCCTCGATTCCTTCGGAGCAGCTCGTCGTGACGCTGCCGGGCCTTTTGGGCACCGGGCTCGACGTCGTCGTCAAACGTGACGGCCTCGCGCAGGTGAAGGCCGCGCTCTCGGCGCTGCCTACGGTGAGCGACGAGACGTTCGAGGTGCTGCGGGTCGAGGCCGGCGTGCCGAAGTTCGGCGTCGACATGACCGAGACGACGATTCCCCTCGAGGCGAACCTCGAGAAGGCCATTCACTACCAGAAGGGTTGCTACATCGGGCAGGAGGTCATCGCGCGCGCGACGTACCGCGGG
>JAEUJR010000288.1 GCA_016793585.1 Archangium sp. | reverse complement strand
GTGTTCCCGGCGATCGCCTTCGACTCCACCGGCAAGCTGTACCTGGCGTACCGCGACACCCACAACGGCCAGTTCCCGCTGCAGGACTGGGCCGGCTCCGACGTCGAGATCATCGAAGACGTGCTCGGTACGCGTCGCCTCGTCTGCGGGCACGCGGGCGGCAACGACAAGGGCGCGTGGGGTGGCCGCATTCGAATGATCATCGGCTCCGAAGATCAGCCCGCCATCGTCTACGACAAGGCCCTCGGTGGTGCCGACACGCGTGGCAACGACGTCATCTTCCAGCGGCGGTCTGCCAGCGGTACCTGGTCGGCGCCCGCGTCGATCGTCGACATCTCAGACACGATGACCGGCGCGAGCCTCGCGTTCCACCAGAACGAGGGCTGGGGCGTGGCGGTCACCGACAAGTCGAACAACAAGCTGCTCTACCGCCGCAACCAGGCGACCGACGCCGCCTCCTCGATGTGGGAGTCGCCGCAAGAGGTGTACGCCTCGGGCACCGGCGGCTGGTACCCCTCGCTCGCGATGGACAACGACCCGCAGTTCGCGGGCGAGCCGTCGATCGCCTACTACGTCTGTTCGCTGCGCGATCAGGTGGCCCCGTCGGACTGCAGCCAGGATCAAGACGAGCTGCGCGTGGCGCGGCGCTCGGCGAACGTGTGGCGCGAGACCGTGGTCGACAAGGCTGGCGGCTATGCGCCCCAGCTCGGCTTCCTGCCCGGTGGCAAACGGGTGATCGCCTACCGCGTCCCCGCCGCGATTCGAGGTGATGGCTCGGTGGAGCCGACGGCGGGCGCGGTGAAGGTCGCGATCGAGCGCTGAAAGCTGGCGTCAGGCCCTGCCTGGCGCGCTAGCCTCTGGCCCCTCTCATGAGACGCGCACTCGTACTCGCGACGATTCTGGTGCTGTCGGCCTGCACGCCCGACAACGCGCTTGGCGGCAGCCTCGGTGAGGTGATCGATCTCACCGTCACCGAGGTGATCGCCTACCGCAACACCGAGGCGCTGCAGCTCATCTACACGCGCAACCGCGGCGTGTTCCTCGACATCGTGATTCGCGTCACCATCTCGCTCCAGACCCAGGCCGAAGACGGCACCATCACGGCGGTCGAGCCCGAGCCCGGTTCGCGCATTCTGCTTCAGGGAGACTGGCGCGCCGGCAACCCGCGCACGACGGTGGCGCACGCTCCGGGTGGTGAGCCGATTCGCAACCTGCCGCGCATTCGGTCGGGCGATCTGCAGATCAGCCGTGGTGGCAAGTCGGGTGGTCTCACCTCGGGCAGCTTCTCGATGCGCTTCGAAGACAGCGGCGGCGACATCGGCTTCGGGCGAACGCTCAACAGCAACTTCGTGGCGAACCAGACGCGCGACGCCGGGTTTGGCGAGCTGCCTTAGAACTCGATGCGAACGTTGATGGTGGTGCCCAGCACCACCTCGACGGAGCGCTCGATGGGCCTCGCTCCCGGGTACTCGGCGCGCAGCGTGTACTTGCCGGGCGGCAACGAGATGGCGCGCGGCGTCTGGCCTTTGTTGCCGTTGAGCACGAACGACGCGGCGACGGGCTTGCCCTTCTGGGTGGCGATGACGCGCACGTGGCCGACCTTCGGCACCGGGTTGGGAACGGTCGCGTCGCGGGTCTGCATCGGGCCGACGTAGGTGGCCTCGGTCGAGAA